>JACXVH010000086.1 GCA_014763515.1 Flavobacteriaceae bacterium | reverse complement strand
TAATCAGTTCTTAACTATTTTTGAAAAAAGGGTTCAACTTTAATTAAAAAGTCAAACCCCATTATTTTTAACTTACACACTTTTTAGGATAGTGTCAAATAAAAAAAGTCCCGCAAATTGCGGGACTTTTTTTATTTTATTCTAATCGTTAAATTATTTAAGATACGTCATAACATTATCAAAAATTCTTTTTTCAATATTATGTATATCTGCTTTAACAAACTTTTCTCCAATAATATTTTCATAAAGTTCAATATATCTTTCCGAAACAGATGCTATATATTCTTCACTCATTTCTGGAATTTGTTGGCCTTCTTTTCCTTGAAAACCATTTGCAATTAACCATTGACGAACAAATTCTTTCGATAATTGTTTTTGAGATTCTCCTTTATCTTGTCTTTCCTGATAACCTTCTGCATAAAAATAACGCGAAGAATCTGGTGTATGAATTTCATCAATTAATACAATCTTTCCATCTTTAGTTTTTCCAAATTCGTACTTTGTATCTACTAAAATTAAGCCTCTTGAAGCAGCAATTTCTGAACCTCTTTGAAATAAAGCTCTGGTATATTGTTCTAAAACAGCATAATCTTCTGGAGATACAATTCCATTTTCAAGAATAGCTTCTTTTGAAATATCTTCGTCATGAACTCCAAAATCAGCTTTAGTAGTAGGAGTTATTATTGGTTCCGGAAATTTATCATTTTCTTTTAAACCTTCAGGTAAATCTACTCCACATAAAAATCTTTTACCAGCATTATATTCACGTGCGGCATGTCCTGAAAGGTAACCTCTAATTACCATTTCTACTTTAAATGGTGTACATAAATGTCCTATTGCTACATTTGGATCTGGAGTAGCTATTAACCAGTTAGGAACAATGTCATCTGTTAATTGCATAAATTTTGTTGCAATTTGATTTAACATTTGCCCTTTAAATGGAATTCCTTTTGGCATTACAACATCAAAAGCTGATAATCTATCAGTAGCGATCATAACTAATATTTCATCATTAATATTGTATACTTCACGCACTTTACCTTTGTAAACTGATTTTTGACCGGGAAAGTTAAAATTGGTCGATGTAATTGTGTTCATTAATTGTCGTGTTGTTGATGTGCAAATGTAATTCGTTTACAAATGCTAAGCAATATTAAAAATAAAAAAAGGAGAAATTACTTTCTCCTTTTTTAACTCGATTACTAAATTTTATTTAAATCTTATATTATAGGTTACACCTACACCAACACTTTGAAGATTAACATCATTTTCAGCGAAAGTATTTTGAAAATATTCATAAATATTCCAGTCTCTATTATGGTATCCAATTTGAGGATTTACATATAATCCGCCTTCATTATTGTCAACATTTGTTAAGAAACCATAACCTAAATCAGAGCCAAAGAACAATCCACTTGGTGTGAAATAATATCTTACAAATCCTGCTAAAGGAATCATTCCAAAATCATCTACACCATCTTTTCCAAAATAATGATTATATCCTGATGCAACTCCTACTCCCCAATTTGGAGTAAATAGATGTTGAGCACGAACATCAGCTCCAACATTAAAACTTGCAAAATCGCTAGCATCTCCTAGAGGAACACCTGTTGTTAATCCAACCTTTAGCCATGAATTATCCGGAGTAATTTCTACATTTACATCTTCTTGTGCATGAACTGAATTTAACCCAATTAAACTAATACCTAAAATTAAAAATAACTTTTTCATAAGATTCTTTTTATTTGTTTACATGACAAAGTTCTTAAAGAATCATCAGAATAATTTTATAAAATTTATTCTAAGTTTTACAGAATTTAAATTAATCGTGATTTTCTATACTCTTGTAAGCATCAATAATTTTCTTAACTAGTTTATGACGAACAATATCTTTATCATCAAGGTAAATTATACCAACACCCTCAACATCTTTTAATATTAAAATGGCTTCTTTTAGCCCCGAAATAGTTCTTCTTGGTAAATCAACCTGTCCTGGATCGCCAGTAATCATAAATTTTGCATTTCTACCCATGCGCGTCAAAAACATTTTCATTTGACTGTGAGTTGTGTTTTGAGCTTCATCTAGAATTACAAAGGCATTATCTAGAGTTCGTCCTCTCATAAATGCTAATGGCGCAATTTGAATTATTCCTTTTAAAATATAATCTTCTAATTTTTCAGGAGGAATCATATCACGAAGTGCATCATATAAGGGTTGCATATAAGGATCTAATTTTTCCTTCATATCACCCGGTAGAAAACCTAAATTTTCACCAGCCTCTACTGCTGGCCTAGTTAATATAATTCTTTTAACTTGTTTCTCCTTTAAAGCTTTTACGGCCATTGCAACACCAGTATAAGTTTTACCAGTACCTGCAGGTCCAATGGCAAAAACCATGTCGTTTTTAATAACTGTATCAACTAATTTTTGTTGATTCAGCGTCATTGCTTTAATAAGTTTACCTCCTACACCATGCACTAAAATTTTATCTCTATCGTGCATGTGTTCTGTTGCATTTTGAGCATCGCTTTCAAGAACTCTCAAAATTACATTTTCATCGATACTATTATATCTCGAAAAATGAAACATTAAACGTCGGAATTTAGTTTCAAATTCATCCAGAATTTCTTCTTCTCCATAAGCTTTTAAAGTCGCTCCTCTAGCTACAATTTTTAACTTTGGATAATACTTTTTAATTTCTTCTAAATGAACATCTTGGGCTCCCCAAAAATCTTTAGGAGTAATGTCTGTTAATTCTATAATTCTCTCGTTCAAACGCAGTAGTTTTTAAATTAATAGAAAGAAAATTCAACCTTCAGTATTCTTATGCTTTGAGCATGAATTAAAATTATGTAGGTTTGTATTCAAATTTAGCAAAAACAAGCTTTCGATTTAAATTAAGTTATAAACAAAATTATGTCAATAATTACCTTAACTACAGATTTTGGGCACAAAGATTATTTTGTAGGCGCAACAAAAGGTAAAATTATTTCTGAATTTAAAGAGGCTACAATTATTGATATTTCCCACGATATTGATAAGTTTAACACTACAGAAGCCAGCTATTGTATTTCGGCTGCTTATAATAGTTTTCCAAAAGGAAGTATTCACATTATTTCAGTAGATAGCGAACGTGTTAATAACACGCAACATATTGCTATGCAATGGGATGATCATTATTTTATTTGTGCAGATAATGGCATTTTATCTTCCTTATTACAAAAGAAAATAGCTCAAAAAATTGTAGCAATAAATATTCATGATCGATTAAAAGATAATGCAACCGATATGGATGTTTTTGTAACTGTTGCTTGTCATATTGCTAGAGGTGGATTACTAAATGTTATTGGTAAAGAAATTGAAACGATAAAAATTACCCAAGAGCTAGCTCCACAAACTATAAGTAATACAACTATAAGAGGAAATATTATTTACATTGATGATTTTGGAAACTGTGTAACCAATATTTCCAAAAAAATGGTAGAAGATATGGCAAAAGGAAGAAAACTTGTTGTTCAATTTTCTAATAAAACATTTGACCGAATTCATCGTTATTATGGAGATTTCTTATCGCAAGATGCAGAAACATTAAAATTAAACGAAGGAAAAGGATTGGTAATTTTTAATGAAAACGGACTTTTAGAAATTGCTATTTATAAAAGTAATAGTAATACAGTGGGTTCTGCAACTACCCTTTTTGGACTAAAATACAGAGATGTAGTAAGTATAACATTTACAGAATAAATTATGTTTATAAGAATAGTAAAAATGCGTTTTCAAGAAGATAAAATTGAAGCATTTCTTAAAAATTTTAATGAAGTAAAAGAAAAAATTAGAGGTTTTGAAGGTAACCAACACTTAGAATTATATCAAGACAAAAACGATTCGCGTATATTTTTTACTTACAGTTTCTGGGAAACAGAAGAACATTTAGAGATATATAGAAAATCTGAATTATTTGGTGAAGTTTGGACCTATACTAAAACGCTTTTTAGCGATAAACCAGAAGCTTGGAGTGTTGATAGACTAGCAATACTTTAACAAATCTATTTTAATTGTATATTTTAACTTTTTAAAAAAATACAATATTTTTATCCAAAATTTACTTTAATTTATATGAAAGCATTATTGCTACGTGAAATAAAATCTTTCTTTGGTTCAACCATTGGCTATTTAGTAATAGGAATTTTCCTCTTATTAAATGGTTTATTTTTATGGGTCTTCGAAGGAGAATATAATATTTTAAATTCAGGTTTTGCTGATTTAAGTCCGTTTTTTAAAATTTCCCCATGGATTTTATTATTCTTAATACCTGCTGTAACCATGCGCAGTTTTTCAGATGAAAAAAAGCAAGGTACTTTAGAATTACTATTTACTAAACCACTTTCTATATGGGAAATGGTTAACGGAAAATTCTTTGGAGCTTTTATATTAATTGTAATTGCCTTATTACCAACATTAGTTTATGTTTGGGTTATTTCATATTTTGGAAATCCTACTGGAAATATTGATCTTGGAAGTACGATGGGTTCCTATTTTGGTTTATTATTTTTAGTAGCCGCTTATTGCTCTATTGGTGTTTTTACTTCAACTTTATCTGATAATCAAATAGTTGCATTTATTGTAGCTGTACTAATTTGTTTTATTATTTACTACGGCTTTGAAGGTGTTGCAACGGCATTAAAACAAAATAATTCAATTGTATCAAAAATAGGTATGGATTATCACTTTAAGAGTATGAGTCGTGGCGTACTCGATACTCGCGATATTATTTACTTTGTAAGTGTAACAATTATCTTTTTATCTCTAACTGTATTTCAACTTAAAACTACTAAAGGTTAATGAAAAAAACAGCTTTAAAACAACTGCTTTTTACTATTGTAGTTTTAATCGCAATTAACTATAGTAGTCAATATATATTTAAACGTTTCGATTTAACTCAAGATAAACGTTATACGCTTTCACCTACTACACTAAATATTATTAAAAGTGTAGAAAGTCCGTTAGTAATTAAAGTTTATTTAAAAGGAAATTTCCCTGGAGAGTTTAGAAAATTACAGGATGAAACCAAGCAACTCTTAGAAGAATTTGCCGCATATAATTCTAATGTAAATTTTGAATTTATTAATCCTATAGAAAAGGAAGAAGAGCGAGTAGAAATAATGAAACAGTTTTATGAAAAAGGGATGCAACCTTTAAGTATTACTGTTGATGATAAAGGAAAACAATCGCAAGAAGTAGTTTTTCCTTGGGCAATTGCGAGTTACGGACAAAAAGAAACCAAAGTAGCTTTACTAAAAAATTTAATGGGAGCTTCTACAGAACAAAAAGTTATCAGTTCTGTTCAGCATTTAGAATTTGCATTTGCGGAAGCTTTATCTAAAATTACAAAAGAAAAACAAAAGAAAATTGCTGTTATTAAAGGAAATGGTGAGTTAGAAGATCGTTATTTAGCAGATTTTCTACAAACTGTAAAAGAAAGTTATTATATAGGTCCATTTACATTAGATTCAGTTGGGAAACAACAACCAAATGAAACTCTAGAAGCCTTAAAAAAATATGATTTAGCTATTATTGCTAAACCAACAGAAGCTTTTAGTGAGGAAGAAAAGCAAGTTTTAGATCAATACATCATTAACGGAGGCAAAACTTTGTGGCTAGTAGATAACGCTTTAGTCGATTTTGAAGACCTAAATAACGAATATGGACAAACAGTTGCATTACCTAGAGAGCTTAATCTTACCGATATGTTTTTTAGTTACGGCTTCCGTTTAAATCCTTTGTTAATTAAAGACGAACAAGGAACTCCAATAAAATTGGCTTCTGGCAGACAAGGAAGTGAAACACAATACGAACAATATATTTGGAAATTTTCACCTTATATTTATTCTACTTCAAATCATCCATTAGTTAAAAACATGGAAGGTATAAAGTTTGAATTTGCATCGCCAATTGAACTTTTAAATAACAAAATTAATAAAACAGTCTTACTTTCTAGTTCACAATATTCTAGAACAATAGGCTTACCTGCAGCTATTTCTCTAGAAATGGTTAATGAAGAAACTAAACCTGAAGATTATACAGGAAAAGGATTATTACCTGTGGGTGTATTACTTGAAGGTAAATTTTTTACAGAAAAAGATTTTAAAGCAGAAGGTGTTGAAAATAAAATGATTGTTATTTCGGATGGTGATGTAATTAAAAATCAATTAGAAAAAGGTGTTCCGCTAGAATTAGGTTTCGATAAGTGGACCAATAATCTTTATGGAAACAAAGAATTTTTGATGAATTGCGTAAATTATCTGCTTGATGATACCGGACTTATTAACATTCGTAGCAAAGATGTAGAGCTACCACTTTTAGATAAAGAAAAGGTTTATCAAAATTACAGTTGGGCTCAAATGCTAACTATCGGATTACCAATAGCTCTTTTATTAATTTTTGGAATCGTATTTACTTACTTAAGAAAACGCATTTACAGCAAATAGATGTTAATAAATAACTTTTTGATTTTGGATAGATTTAAGATATATTTGTATTTCAAAATCATATAAAGATTTAAATTATAGCGATAATGAAATGCTTTGCATTCGTTTGACCAATAAAAAAACATAGAAAGAAGAACAAATGAAATTTATTGTATCAAGTTCGTACTTATTAAAACAATTACAAGTTTTAGGTAGTGTTATTAATAGTAGTAATACTTTACCTATTTTAGATAATTTCTTATTTGAATTAGACAATACTAAATTAACTGTATCAGCTTCTGATTTAGAAACGACTATGTCGGCTTCATTAGAAATTGATTCTACAAGTCAAGGAAGTGTTGCTGTTCCAGCGAAATTATTGTTAGACATCTTAAAAACATTTCCAGAACAACCTTTAACATTCACTGTTGAAGATAACAATACAATAGAAATTAGTTCAAACTCTGGTAAATATGCTATTGCCTATGCTCCAGGAGATGAATTCCCTAAAGCAGTAGTTTTAGAAGATCCTTCTTCAACTCTAGTTCCTGCTGAAGTTTTAGCTACTGCAATTAGTAAAACTATTTTTGCTGCTGGAAACGATGATTTACGCCCGGTAATGAGTGGTGTGTTTTTTCAATTTTCTCCAGAAGGTTTAATTTTTGTAGCTACTGATGCACACAAATTAGTTAAATATGCACGCGCAGATGTAAAAGCGTCTCAAGTTGCTGATTTTATTATGCCTAAAAAACCTTTAAACATTTTGAAAGGAATTTTAGGAGCTTCTGATGCTGAAGTTAAAATTGAATACAACGATGCTAATGCAACATTTTCTTTTGAAAACTATGTATTAACTTGCCGTTTAATTGATGGAAAATATCCTAATTATGAAGCGGTAATTCCAAAAGAGAATCCAAATAAATTATTAATCAATAGAAATCAGTTTTTAAACTCGGTTCGTCGTGTGGCTATTTTTGCTAACAAAAC
>JACXVH010000436.1 GCA_014763515.1 Flavobacteriaceae bacterium | reverse complement strand
ATTTCCAAAATTTGCTGTAAAATTAAATAAGTTCATAACTTCAATTTTTAACAAAAATATGAAATTTATATCAATTATGAGTGATTACGGACAATCAGAATTTTTTTAAATTATTGTGGACAAGGCTCTTTTGTTATTGTAGTTCCGTTTTTTACTAATTTTCCCCAACCATCAGCATCTTTTCGATATAAATTTATAGAGGTGCCTCCACCTAATTTTTCATCATTTATAACATTCATAAATAACTCCTCTGCCATGGCTTGGTCATAAATTTGGTTTGTGTTTAGACCATGTTTTTTTTGAATTTCGAAAATTTTATTATTTGCATCTTCTCTCCCTTGTGCTGTACCTAAATCTAACCCAGCAAAAAGCGTGTTTAAGGCGGTTACGTTTTCCATACGCAAGGCATAAGTTGTACCATTAAAACAAACTAAATAATCGGTATATTCATTTTTTCTAGATGGAGTTACAAAGTTATAATTATCGTAGTAATTAACAATATCTGCATAGGAAAAAATTGGTATGCCTCCAACGGGGTGGTTGTGTATGCTTGCTACATCAAAATTACTTACAAACCCGTTAACAGTCATTAATCCATTACCAACTGATGTTGAGGTTGAAATTTTATAGTTATATTGGCTACCGACTCTTTCTATGTTTATCAAAGTTTCTGTTGTGTCATAGTTTGGAGTTGTAGGTAATACTCTTTGTTTTACAAGGGTCAGTAACAACTTCTTCTAGAAAATCGGTATCTTCTAAAGGTTCTAGAGGTACAACAGGATGAAGTGGGTCACCATTATCACCAATATTATCGTCATTTTGTCCATCATTACTAGAACCACCGCCGCCACCTTCACCGCCAAGTCCGCTACCAGAATCACCAGAACCACCATCACCTGAGCCACCACCTGTTAAATAGCAAACAATACCTACGGTCATTCCACAGCTATCAGTATAACTACCTGAAGTAGGGTCGCAACTACAGTATCCACTTCCTGTCCCCTGACAAGGACAAGTAGTAACTACATCACAAGCCATATAATACTCGAATGTATCATTATTACTAGCTATATTTTTATTTCCATTATAGTTTTGTTGTTGTAGTACACCATTAATATAAAAACTTTGAGTAATCAAATTATAATTGATGTCAAATTTTTGAACAGTTCCTGAAAATGTTTTTAAGTTAAAATCATTTTGTGGATTATCTGAAGTCTATCTAAATATAAAAGAATCAAGAATGATATTATCTTCTTCTATAATATGATAATTTTCAAAGAAATATGTTGAATTTTCAGGAATTGAATTATTAATAACGATTGAATAACTTTTATAGTTAGATTGTGAGTCTTCAATTACTAAAACTCGGCTTAAATTAAGATTGAGAGAATCTGTAGAGCTGGTTCTCAAATTTTGATTTCGAGCTTGATAAAAATTGTTAATTTGAGGTTGTAAATAATTGACTTTAGAGAAAGAAATAATTTCCTGATTGAACCTGTGTTTGTGTTCGTGAGAAACTTTTTCTAGTGCATCTTCATTTAAGCAACTACTTAAGAGTAGGAATGGAGCAATGACTAAAAAATAAAATCTTTTAATTGAATTTTTTTTCATAATTGTAATTTAAACCTTTTCAGTTTACAAACTGACGGT
>JACXVH010000085.1 GCA_014763515.1 Flavobacteriaceae bacterium | reverse complement strand
GTTTTACGAGGCATTAAAACCTTACACTTACGAGTACAACGTCATTGCGAAAACGGTCAAAAAGTAGCTGAGTATTTAGCTAAACATCCTGCAATTAAAAGAGTATATTATCCAGGTTTAGAGTCTCATCCAAATCATGAAATTGCAAAAAAACAAATGATAGGAGGATATGGCGGAATGGTTACATTTACGTTTAATTCAGGAAAAATGGAAGACGCTATTTCATTCTTAGAAAAAGTAAGAGTGTTTACATTAGCGGAGTCTTTAGGAGGAGTTGAATCTCTAGCAAATCATCCAGCATTAATGACACACGCTTCAGTTCCTGCTGAAAAAAGAGCTGAAATTGGCATTACAGACGATATGGTTCGATTAAGCGTAGGCGTAGAAGACATTCAAGATCTACTTCAAGATTTAGAAAAAGCATTATAAGTTATAAATAAAAGAGTCCCGATAATTATCGGGACTCTTTTATAAAATATATATTTTTAAAAATTAATCTAAGTAATAAATGTATCCAAAGTGAAACCAAAGATTCCAATCGTTAGCTTTGTTTTCAGGATTTAAATCTGGATCTTTTCTTAATCCATCAACCCAGTCAGAAAAATAATATTGCCATCTTAATTCGACAAATAAATCTGAAAGTTCAGTTAATTTATAACGAGTACCAACAGATGAAACAACAGACCAAGTACTGCCTCCATCAGTTGACCAACCATCTGGAGCATAATCAGGATAAACGTTCGCCGGATTATCTAAACCACCAGGTAAAGTTGAATACGTATTATTACTAAAAAAACTATAATGCGCTCCCAATGCAACAAAAGGTCCCCAAGCTCCTTCTCTAGCTGTAAACTCACGAATACTCCATGGGAAATATTCTAACTGCATACCAATATCTGTAACTTTAGCTTCGCCTTTCATGGCTTTTAATTGATTCGCCCAAATACCAGTTTTATCCACCCATTTTCCAAAATGTTCTAATTTTGTACTATTGTAAGATAATTCAGAACGTAATTTAAAGTGGTCATTAAAATATGTTTCTGGAGTGTAACAGTTACATTCTGCACGATAAGAAAAGTTCATATAGTGAACTAAACCAATTCCGAAACCTGTATTACCTGCATTTGTTTCAAAGTCGTGACGTACTCCAAAGTCAGATTGAAAGGCTACACCTCCAACAAATGCTCCAATTTCGTGAGAAAAACCAAACTGGGCATTAGCAAAAAATGGCACTAAAACTAATAATAAAACGAGATGTTGGATCTTTTTAGTCATTACTAAAAATTTACGATTATCGGACAAATATAAAAAAACAAAGTTCACTTCAAAAAAAAAACTTAAAAAAGTGCTAAAAAAACCTAAAAATTAACATAAGGGAGTGGTCGTAAAATATGTTTTAAAAATTTGATAAAAAAAGAGTTATCTGTTTCAATAAAATGTATATTTGCTTCGATATTAAACAACAATTTTATCAAATTAGAAATTAAACCACAAAATAATGAAAGAGAATGTAAAATCTTTTATGGATTCAGTTGCAAAAAGAAATGCAAATGAGCCTGAGTTTTTGCAAGCTGTACAAGAAGTTGCAGAAACAGTAATACCTTTTATCGAGGAAAATCCTAAATATCAGGGTAAAATGTTATTAGAGCGTATGGTTGAGCCAGAGCGCGTAATAATGTTCAGAATTGCTTGGGTTGATGATGCTGGAAAAACACAAGTAAACAGAGGTTTTAGAATTCAAATGAATTCTGCTATTGGTCCTTACAAAGGAGGTATTCGTTTTCATCCTTCTGTAAATTTGAGTATTTTAAAATTCTTAGCTTTTGAGCAAGTTTTTAAAAATTCATTAACTACACTTCCAATGGGTGGAGGTAAAGGAGGTTCTGATTTTGATCCTAAAGGAAAATCAGATAATGAAATTATGAAGTTTTGTCAAGCGTTCATGACAGAATTACAAAGACATATTGGTGCCGATACTGATGTTCCTGCTGGTGATATTGGTGTTGGTGGACGTGAAGTTGGCTATATGTTTGGTCAATACAAAAAATTAAGAAATGAATTTACAGGTGTGTTAACTGGAAAAGGAATTACTTTTGGAGGTTCATTAATTCGTCCTGAAGCTACAGGTTATGGAGATGTATATTTCGCTCAAAACATGTTAGCTACAAAAGGTCAAAGTTTTGAAGGTAAAACTGTTGTGGTTTCTGGTTCAGGAAATGTAGCACAATATGCTATCGAGAAAGCTACTCAATTAGGTGGTAAAGTTGTTACTGCTTCAGATTCTTCAGGTTATATTTATGATGCAGATGGTATTGATGCAGAAAAATTAGCTTATATCATGGAAATCAAAAATGTAAGATACGGAAGAATTAATGAGTATGTGGCTAAATATCCTAACGCTAAATTCGTTGAAGGTAAACGTCCTTGGGAAGTAAAATGTGACATTGCTCTACCATGTGCTACTCAAAATGAGTTAAATGGAGAAGAAGCTAAAATGTTAATTGCAAATGGTTGTATTTGTGTAGCTGAAGGAGCTAATATGCCTTCTACACCTGAAGCTGTTGAAGCATTTATCGCGGCTAAAATTTTATTTGCTCCAGGTAAAGCATCTAACGCAGGTGGAGTTGCAACTTCTGGTTTAGAGATGTCGCAAAACTCTTTACGTTTAAGTTGGACAAGAGAAGAAGTAGACCAACGTTTACACAAAATTATGAGCGATATTCACGAATCATGTGTAAAATATGGTACGCAAGCTGATGGTTTTGTTGACTATGTAAAAGGTGCAAATATTGCAGGTTTTGTGAAGGTAGCAGAAGCTATGTTAGCACAAGGTGTTGTATAATTTATTACAATATAATGTTTTAAAAGCCCATCAATTTTGATGGGCTTTTTGTTTTAAAATACTTAAAGCTGTTTTGATGCGTTTATATTATATTTGTAAAAAAGAGTTTGATGAAATTTAAATACTTTGTTTTTCTATTATTTGTCACAATTGGTTTCTCGCAAAATAATCAAGTCTGGAAAGATTATTTTTCTTACTATGAAATTGTTGATGTTGCTCATGGCGACAATAAAATATTTGCGGCTACGGAAAACAGTGTTTTTAGTAAAGATTTACTAACTGGAAATATCGACAGATTTACTTCTGTAAACGGTTTTAAGCCTGAAACCGTAACATGTATTTATTATTCTCAAACTTCAAGAAAACTTTTTGCAGGAAATTCTAATGGATTAATAAACATTGTAGATGAAAATTTAAACATGTATCGCAAGGTTGATATTATTGAAGAAGTTCCTGTTGCTCCTAATAAAAAGAGAATTAACCATTTTTATGAATACGAAGGTAAGTTATACATAGCAACAGATTATGGCATTTCCGTTTTTGATACCAATACTTTAGAATTTATCGAAACTTATTTCATAGGAACATCAGGAGAAGAATTAAAAATTTTACAGACTACAGTTTTTAATAACGAAATTTATGCAGTAACTCAGTATAACGGAATTAGAAAGGCTGATATAACTAGTAATTTTTTATATGATTTTGCACAATGGCAAACTTTTGATAGTGGAAGTTGGACGGGAATTTTAACCTTCCAAAATCAATTATTAGCTCAAAATTCAAATTCTAGAACTTACCGCCATAATGGAACAGCATTTCAAGAAATTTTGAATACGCAACAAAATGCTAGTTTCTTTAAAACAAACGATACTGAAGTTATCATTTCTACACCTAATCATATTTTTGTTTTAAATCAAGCCTTAAATACTATTGCACATGTAACCGATATTCCCGATGTCGATAACGAAATTTTTTCTTCTGCTACTGTAGTGAATAACCATTTATATGTAGGAACACAAAAAAACGGATTGTATTCGGTTTCTTTAGATAATATGTCATCATTTGAAGATATGACACCAAATGGCCCTTTAAGAAACTATATTTTTAAAATCAAACAATCTCCAAATAGACTTTGGGCTGTTTATGGAGATTATACAGCGCAATTTAATCCCTATCCATTAGATGAATATGGTATTAGTTATTATAACAATCAAGGATGGACATCTTTTCCCTATGAAAACTTATTAAATGCTAAATCAATTGTAAGTATAAATTTTAATCCTAGAAATCAAAATCAAGTTTATTTTGGATCCTTTTATTCTGGTTTATTAGAATTACAATTTGCCGATGAGAATTTTACTCTCTATGATCAAACCAACACAGGAAATAATGGTTTAGAAACGATTAATTCAAATTCCGATATTAGGGTAGATAATTTGACATTTGATAAAGACAATAATCTTTGGTTAACAAATGGCTTAATTACCAAATTTTTAAAAGTTATGAGAACTAGCGGACAATGGCAATCTTACGATCTTTCGAGTTATCTAGCAACAGCAAATTACAGGTTTGGCGACTTAAAAGTGGACAAGAATTTAACAAAATGGATTGCAACTAGCAACGATGGTCTTTTAGCTTTTAATGATTCTATGAATAATAAATTTATTAAAATTTCATCAGATCAAGGTTTACCTTCAACAAGAGTAAATGCAGTGGCGATAGATAATCGAAATCAAATGTGGATTGGTACTTCTTCAGGGTTACGAATTTTATCAAGTGTCGATAGATTTGTTCAAGATACAGAATTGTCCGTAACTAATATCGTTATTCAAGAAGGCGATTTGGCTCAAGAATTATTTTATGAACAATCTATCCTAGATATTGAAGTGGATGGTTCTAACAGAAAATGGGTTTCTATTTCTGGTGGAGGAGTTTTCTTGGTGTCTCCAAATGGACAAGAAACAATTTATAAATTTGATAAAGAGAATTCGCCACTTCCAAGTAATTTTATAAATGATATCGAAATAAATGGAGACACTGGAGAAGTTTTTTTTGCAACTGATAAAGGGATGGTTTCTTTCTTAGGAACTTCAACAGCTCCTAAAGAAGATTTGTCTCAAGTTTATGTTTATCCAAATCCAGTTAGACCAAATTATTCAGGAACAATCAAAGTCGCAGGATTAACAGATAAATGTATTGTGAAAATAACAGATATAGAAGGAAATTTAGTTCATGAAGTCACGTCAGCAGGAGGAACAATTGAATGGGACGGCACTGCTTTTGGTAAATATAAAGTAGCATCGGGTGTATACATGGTCTTTATTTCTACAAAAGATGGAATGGACACAACTGTTAAAAAAGTGATGATTATTCGATAAATGTTGGTCAAAACTAAAGCCATTGTGATCTCAGCAGTTAAATATCAAGAAAAAAGCTTGATAGTTCGTTGTTTTACATTGAGTGACGGTCTTAAATCATACTTTGTGACTAATGCATTTACTGGAAAAAAGAACAATCAAAAAAACGCTTTTTTTCAACCTTTAAATCAATTAGAAATTGAAGCATATCACAAAAACAAAGGAACCTTAGAGCGTTTTAAAGAAATAAAATTATCATTCCCCTATCAAACTATAACTAGCAATATTTATAAGACCACAATTGTTATTTTTCTTTCCGAAGTGTTGCATAACGCTATAAAAGAAGATGGCAAGAATGAAACCTTATTTACATTTTTGGAAACAGCATTTAATTGGTTTGACAATCATGATGAAACCTCAAATTTTCATCTTATTTTTTTACTTCAATTAACGCGATATTTAGGTTTTTATCCGCAAAGTAATTCTCAATATGAATATTTTGAATTAACAGAAGGTGTTTTTATTCCTTTCGAAAGTGCAAGTTGTTTGTCAAAAGAGCAAACATCACTTTATAAAGCACTTATCAATTTAAAATTTGAAGACAGTCAAAAGATTTTTACAGGTTTTCAGCGACAAATTTTACTAAACATTCTAATCGATTATTACAGTTTAAATATTGAAGGATTCAAAAAGCCAAAGTCCCTAAGTGTTTTAAAAGAGGTTTTCAGTTAAATCTAAATTAACTTTTACCATTTCTCTTTTGCCTTTTCTCACGAATTCATTACTTTCGCAAATTGATTTAAGAAAGCGACAAAATGAGTACAAAATTTACTGAATACAAAGGACTTGACTTGCCAAAAGTAGCGGATGAAGTTCTTGATTTTTGGAAAAAAGAAAACATCTTTGAAAAAAGTGTGACCACTCGTGAAGGAAAACAACCTTATGTGTTTTTTGAAGGGCCACCATCTGCAAATGGATACCGAATACAACGAAGCGTGTAAAAGAACCGTTATGCGTTACACGGATGTTTGGAACGACCTTACCGAAAAAATGGGATATTGGGTAGATATGGAAGATCCGTATATAACGTACAAATCCAAATACATGGAAACCGTTTGGTGGTTGTTAAAACAAATCTACGATAAGGATTTAATGTATAAGGGTTACACCATCCAACCGTATTCTCCTAAAGCAGGTACAGGATTATCTTCTCACGAAGTTAATCAACCGGGTTCGTATCGCGATGTTACCGATACAACCATTGTAGCGCAGTTCAAAGCAATAGACGAAACGTTGCCAAGTTTCTTACAAGGTTTTGGAACAGTCCATTTCCTAGCTTGGACAACAACACCTTGGACGTTACCATCAAACACAGCGTTGACTGTTGGGCCAAAAATCGATTATGTTTTAGTAAAAACCTTCAATCAATACACTTTTGAGCCAATCAATGTTATTTTGGCTAAAAACTTAGTTGGAAAACAATTTGGCGGGAAATATTTTGTAGCAGAATCTGAAGAAGATTTTGCAAACTATAAATCAGAAGATAAAAAGATTCCGTACCAAATTTTAGCGGAAGCAAAAGGTGCTGATTTAGTTGGAATCAAATACGAGCAATTGTTACCATTCACTTTACCCTATCAAAATCCTGAAAATGCTTTTCGAGT
>JACXVH010000084.1 GCA_014763515.1 Flavobacteriaceae bacterium | reverse complement strand
TAAAAAGCTGTTGTTGCTCTCGAATCTTTTGAAAAAACAACCACTTTATCGCCTTTTGTTAAATTTAAATCTACATTTTTAAACAATACTTCACCATCTATTGAAGCACTTAAATCTTGAATATTTAAAATTTGGTCACCCGCTTCACGTTCTTGTTCAAAAATAATAGCTGGATATCTTCTGCTAGACGGCTTAATATCATCAACTTTTAATTTTTCTAGCATCTTTTTACGAGAAGTAGCTTGTTTCGATTTTGCTACGTTCGCACTAAAACGACGAATAAATTCTTCTAATTCTGCTTTTTTCTCTTCAGCTTTCTTATTTTGTTGTGCTTTTTGACGAGCAGCTAATTGCGAAGATTCGTACCAGAAAGTATAGTTTCCTGAATAATGCGTGATTTTTCCAAAATCAATATCTGAAATATGCGTACAAACTGCATCTAAAAAGTGACGGTCGTGAGAAACTACTAATACCGTATTTTCGTAGTTTGCTAAGAAATTTTCTAACCACCCGATTGTTTCAAAATCTAAGTCGTTAGTTGGCTCATCCATAATTAAAACATCTGGATTTCCAAACAAAGCTTGTGCTAATAAAACACGTACCTTCAATTTACCATCCATTTCACCCATCAAGGTATAATGAAACTCCTCACCAATTCCTAAATTTGATAATAATGTTGCGGCATCACTCTCTGCATTCCAACCATTCATTTCATCAAACTGAATTTGTAACTCGCCTATTCTATCAGCATTTTCATCAGTATAATCAAGATATAAAGCATCCATCTCAGCCTTAATCTTGTGTAATACCTTATTTCCCATCATTACAGTTTCTAAAACTGTGTGTTCATCAAATAAATTGTGATTCTGATTTAAAACCGACATACGTTTTCCTGGCTCTAGAATTACTTGACCAGAAGTTGCTTCAAAATCTCTAGATAAAATTTTTAAAAATGTAGATTTTCCAGCACCATTTGCACCTATAATTCCATAACAATTGCCTTGAGTAAATGTAACATTTACTTCATCAAACAAAACTCTCTTTCCAAACTGTACGGATAAATTAGAAACTGTAAGCATTTTAGTTTTTTTTTATTAAAATTGTTGCAAAAGTAGAAAAAATAGTGCAGTTTTGGAGCTATTATTTAGAATTATTATAGGTTTATTTTAACTGTCTATTAACAAGCCCTTTAAATATTAACCAATACATTTGTTTTAAGAAATTTAAATCTATTACATGCTTAAAAATTACCTACTTAATTTTTTGCCAGTTTATGCTCTGTCTTTTTTTTCATTAACTTCTTGTGAAAAAGTTTTTGAACCTGATAGTTATGAAGCTTATTTTGGTGGAGAAATAATTAATCCTCAAAGCAAAGAAATCTTATTTTTAAAAGATGGTGTTGTAATTGATACCATAAAGCTTGATAATAATAATAGATTTTTACACAAATTTGATTCTCTTGCGCCTGGTCTATATACTTTTCAGCATGCACCAGAATACCAGTATATCTTTTTTGATAAAAATGATAGCTTAATGATTCGTTTAAACACAAATGATTTTGATAATTCTTTAGCCTTTTGTGGTCGCGGAGATGAAAAAAATAATTTCTTAATTGATCAGTTTTTAAAGAATGAAAAAGAGAAAAATCAACTTTTTGAAATATTAGATAAAGATTTTAAAACTTTTAACAACACTATTGAATCTGATTATCGATCTAGAACGGCTGATTATTTAAAAAGAAGAGCTGAAATTGGTTGGAGTGAAGATTTTGATGCAGTGGCTAAATCTGGTGTTGATTTAAATCATTACTATAAAAAAGAACTATATCCGTTTGTACATCAATACAAAACTGGTAAAGAGGTTTATAAAGAATTGCCAAAAGATTTTTATAATTATAGAACAACATTAAATTTTAATAATGAAAATTTAGCTAATTTTTCACCTTTCATTAAATATGTTACTTCACTTTTAAATAATAAATCTTTTGTACACAATCATTTTAAAATAGATGATTTATCTTTAGAAAATAGTATTTATAAATTAAATGTAACTGATTCGTTAATTTCTAATCCTATAATTAAAAATATAGTCTTAAACAATGTTGCGTACATGTATTTACTTGAAGAGCAAAATATGTTTAACAACAAGAAATTTATTGATCGTTATTTAGAATTATCTACAGATAAAGAACAACAAAAAGAGGTTAAGAGTATTTATGACGCCGTACAAAATTTAAAAGTTGGTAATAAACTTCCAGATGTAGATATTGTAGATAAAAAATTTGAAAAAATTAATTTACAAGCTATTACAGATAATAAACTCACTGTTATTTTCTTTTGGAGTTCTCATGCAGAATCTCATTTTGAAGGCGTACACAAAAAAGCAAAATTGTATAAAGAAAAATATCCTAACTTAAATTTTGTAGGTATAAACATTAATGATGCTACTGAAAATTGGACAAAAGCTTTAAAATCTTATAATTTAGGAAATGTGCAAGAATTAAAATCAACAAATTTTACTGATATAAAGCGCAAATGGGTTATTACAAAATTACATAGAACCATTATTTTAAATCCTGATGGAACTATTAAAAATGCTTTTGCAAACTTATTTGATGTAAACTTTGAAAAAGATTTGAAATAACATTTTCTAAAAAAAAGATAAATAAAAAAAGGGATGTTTTTAACATCCCTTTTTTTTATGTTGTATTTTAATTATTGATTACCTTTTGCATAATCGGCTAAGAATTGAGCTAAACCACTATCAGTTAAAGGATGTTTTAATAATCCTAAAATTGATGATAAAGGTCCCGTCATTACATCTGCACCAATTTTAGCACAGTTAACCACGTGCATTGTATGACGAACTGAAGCTGCTAAAATTTGAGTATTAAAAGCATAGTTATCATAAATTAAACGAATTTCCTCGATTAAATTTAAACCATCAGTTGAAATATCATCTAATCTTCCTAAGAATGGAGAAACATAAGTTGCTCCAGCTTTAGCAGCCAACAAAGCTTGACCTGAAGAAAAAACTAAAGTTACATTAGTTCTAATTCCTTTATCAGAAAAATATTTACAAGCTTTAATTCCTTCTTTAGTCATTGGAATTTTAACCACAATTTGTTCGTGTAATTCTGCTAACTCCTCACCTTCTTTAATCATTCCTTCATAATCAGTAGCAATAACTTCTGCACTTACATCACCATCAACAATATTACAAATATCTACATAATGTTTTAAGATATTATTTTTACCTGTAATACCTTCTTTAGCCATTAAAGACGGATTTGTTGTTACTCCGTCTAATACTCCTAAAGCTTGTGCTTCTTTAATTTGCTCTAAATTAGCTGTGTCAATAAAAAATTTCATACAAATACTAGTTTATTTTTTTGTGTTGTTTTATGAGTGCAAAAGTAAGAAATCAAATTCAATTATAGATATTCTATTTTCTATTCTCTTTTCTCAATTTTCTTATAACCTATAATGATTCATCAATAATTTTTCGTAAACCGTGTCAGGTAAAATTCTCTTTAAAACAATTGAGAATTTTTGCATAAAAGCACCTACTTTATAATGAACTTTTGGATTTTGGGATAGAATAACTTTAAAAATAGCCTCAGCCATTTCGTTTGGATTACTACCAGCATCAACATGTTCATTCATCATTTCAAGAGTGGTTCCATAAGTTTTTTTATAAGCCGAACCTTTAACTAATGGCGCATGATAACGACCAGCTGCAATATTTGTAGCAAAATCTCCAGGAGCAACATTTGTAACATGAATGTTAAATGGTTTTACTTCCATTCTAATACCTTCGGTAATTAATTCTAAAGCTCCTTTTGAAGCAGAATACACACTTCTAAAAGGCAATCCCATATAACCTGCAATAGATGTAATATTGATAATTAAACCTGATTTATGTTGGCGCATTGAAGGTAAAACAGCTTTCATAACTTCAATTGGTCCAAATAAATTCGTTTCAAAATTATTTCGAATTTCTTCTGTTGGGATTTCTTCTAATGGTCCGGTAATTCCTACACCAGCATTATTAATTAAAACATCAATCTTACCTTCTTTTTCTAAAACAGTTTGAATTGCAGTTCGAATACTTTCTACATTTCTTACATCTAGAGCAACTAATTTGATACTTGATTGTTTTACATTTTCAGGATTTCTACTAGTTCCATAAACTTTATAGCCTTTAACTAATAAAAATTCTCCTATTGCTTTTCCAATTCCAGATGAAGCTCCTGTTATAAAAACTACTTTACTCATATAAAAGTTTATTTGCGAAGGTAACAAAAAGGCATAAAAAAAGCCCTTATAGTGGGCTAACAAAAAATGGCAAGCGACCTACATCGCACCGCTACAACCGCTTACCCTTGCTGCGTTCCCACCCTGGGGGATTCTGCAGGAGCTGGTCGTGTAGGACTTGCCAGTGCAAATATACAATCTTTTTATATTTTTGCAAGGCAATTGTAACTTTAAAAATTCGTTGTATATTGTACTAGTAAATAAAAAACATTATGCTTAACACTAAATTATTAGCTTTCATTACATTAGCAATTATCACTAATGCTTGTGATGGAGATAAAAAAAAATTAAACGATAGTTTTTCCATAGATACTTCTAACTTAAAACAAGTATATACTACAAATGAAGGTATCGATTTAGCTGTAAAAAATCTTAAAAATGTCGCTATTGATTCTGTAGTTTACTATGTAAATAATAATAGAATTGGTAAATCATTAGATAAGTTACATTACGATTTTACTAACGAAAAATTAGGTCCAAAAAAGGTAAAAGCTAAAATTTATACAACCGATGGTGATGCTGAAGTTGAAACAAATTTAACTATTGCTTCTAGTATTGAACCAAAATTGTTAAAATACAAAATCATCAACACCTATCCGCATGATATTCATGCTTATACACAAGGTTTTGAGTTTCACAACGATATTTTATTTGAAGGAACTGGAAACGGAGCAGGCTCAGGAACCGGTGTTAGAGATACTTCTAGTATTAGAAAAACAGATTATAAAACAGGCAAAGTACTTAAAAAGCACATACTCGCGCAACAATATTTTGGCGAAGGTATTACTATTTTAAACAACAAATTATACCAACTTACTTGGCAAAATAATGAAGGCTATGTGTATGATGTAGAAACATTTGAGAAAATTAAAACCTTCAAATATTTTAAAGACATGGAAGGTTGGGGATTAACAAACGACGGTTCTAAACTTTACATGAGTGAGGGTTCTGAAAAAATATATGTTCTTGATCCAGAAACTTTAAAAGAAGTAGATTACATTAATGTTTACACCCAACATGCTAAAATTGAAGCTTTAAACGAATTAGAATGGATTGATGGTAAAATTTGGGCTAATGTTTACGGAAGAGATGCTATTGCTATTATTAATACCAAAGGAGAAGTTGAAAGTATTATCAATTTGAACGATTTAAGAAGTAAAGTTACGCAACATCCTGATATTGATGTTTTAAACGGAATTGCTTATAATCCGAAAACCAAAACCATATTTATTACAGGTAAAAATTGGGATAAAACATTTGAAATTGTAATTGAAGAATAACAAAAAATCCGACCAAATGGTCGGATTTTTATTTATAACGTGTCCAATTCATAAATTCAACATATTTTCCTTTCTTTTCAAGCACTAACATATTTGATTCTATTTTCTTCAACTTATAAATAGAATTATTTATGGTATCTTTTCTTTTGATATACAATATAGAGTCATTAACATTTACATACCAATTTCCAGAATAAATTTTACTATTATCAGAACCGTGATATGTATAACTTCCATCTGCACTAAACAAATGAAATCTATTATTATAAACTGATTGATGTGTGTCAAAATTCCATTTACCAACTATTTTCTTTTCTATTAAATTTCTCTCATTAATGTATTTTATTTTATTTTTTTCATTCTCATTTTCTGTTGGAATAATAAAATGAAGTAACACATAAACAAATATAATAAATGGAAAAATTAGCACTTTATACCATTTAAATTTCATCATTCATTAATTAGATGTTAACTTTTCAATAATCTTTTTTATTGGTAAAATTTCTTTAGTATTTTCGATACTTGGTCCAGCAACCCAAACCGTTTTATACGTAACTTCTGTAGCCGCTTTTTCCGTTGCTTTCATTCCAATATAAAAACGGAACATTTTAACCCACTTTTTAAGTTTTTTGTTCTTGTTTAAAATGCGTTCGATCCAAGGTTGTTTGGTTCCCACTTTTTGAACATAAGGCGTGTTAATAACAGTACAAGGAGTTCCCGAAATACGTTCTGTCATCACTATATCTTTAGCACCATAATCTACACAAGCTTGCTTATATTCTTGAGAAACTCCA
>JACXVH010000083.1 GCA_014763515.1 Flavobacteriaceae bacterium | reverse complement strand
ACCATTGGATTTTGCATCCAAACTTTTGCCGAATCTAAACTAATATTTCCTGTTGGTGCATCAACTTGATAAATAGACGACAATATTAATTGTAACGGACTTCCTTGAGCACCCATTACTAAATCTATTCCGTCTAAATTATTCGTAAACTTTTCTTCGAATTGCTTTTCCAAAAGAATTAAAACCGTAATAATTGCTACACTCGAAGTTAACAAAATAATACTCAAAATAGTATTCAACGGTTTGAACCAAATATTTCGCCAAGCTAATTTTGTAATCATTATACCATTGTTATTTTGTTAGTAAACCTCTCTTTAATTCTTGCATCGTGCGTAACAATTACCAAAGCAGCTTTGTACTCTTTCGACAAATCAGTTAACAATTGTATTACTTTTTCAGCATTTTTATCATCTAAACTCGATGTAGGTTCATCGGCTAAAAGTACTTTTGGATCATTCATTAAAGCACGAGCAATAGATACACGTTGTTGCTGACCAATACTTAGTTGGTTTGGCAATTTATTCGCTTGATCAGCAATATCTAATTTTGCTAGCAATTCTTTTGCTCTTGTGGCATTCTTCTTTCCTGTTGCTAACCAACTCGCCATTTCTAAATTTTCTAGAACGGTTAATGAAGCAACGAAGTGAGATTTTTGCAATACTAAACCAATGTTTTTCCCACGAAATTTATCACTTTTCGATTCTGATAAAGTCACCATATTAACTTTATCAATTAAAATTTCTCCCGTTTTTGGTTTTAACAAACCTGCTAAAATATGTAAATAGGTTGTCTTTCCTTTTCCCGAATCACCAGTTATTAAAATGGTGTTCCCGGCTTCACAATACAAATCGGGCATGTGAAACAATTGGTCTTTAGAATAGGAAAACGTAATTCCTGATGTGCTAATCATAATCTATTTTTTGTAAAATTAAGAATTTATAAAAGGTAAATAAATTTATTAACAAAATGTTTTAAAAAAATAGTCTTCAAAAAATGAAGACTATTAACCTTAAATGAAAAAAAATAAATACAAACAATACTATTGTCATGTTTGTAAGCTGTTAATCAAAAAAGTCTACGGTGCTTTTTTGATTTTGAAATGGATTTACTACTGGAAAATTATCTTTATTTGTAAAAAAACCATCTAATAAATCCATTATTTCATCTTCGTTACAGAGACAATCATTTAAAACACTTCGCATCTTTTTTTCATTCATTTGAATTCCGATAAATACTAATTCATTTAATCGATCTCCAAAATCTAACGACCATCTTTCTTCTATTATTTCTTGATTATCAATAAAACTGGCGTATTTTATTCGCTCAGAAAACGGCATACTTGCCCACCAAACGCCAGCACTCTCAGCCTTAATTGAACCTCCAGCCTGACTCCAGTTCAAGGCTTGTTTTGGACGTGACGCAATCCAAAAAAGACCTTTACTTCGAATTATTGATTGCGGAAAATCTTGAATAAAACTCCATAATCGTTCAGGATGAAAAGGTCTATGATCTCTAAAAACAAATGAGTTAATACCGTATTCTTCTGTTTCTGGTGTATGAATTCCTTCTAATTCTTGAATCCAACCTGCAGACATTTGGGCTTCTTCATAATTAAACAACTTGGTATTTAATATTTCTAAAGTATTAACTTTTGCGTTTATGGACTGAATTATCTTTGCTTTTGGATTTAACTTTTTAATTGAATTTTCTAACAAAACCAATTGCTCTTTTGAAACTAAATCTGTTTTGTTAAGAATTATAACATTCGCAAATTCAATTTGGTCGACCAATAAATTAACAATAGTTCTATCATCACCTTCAATATCGGTTACATTAATATCACGTAATGTTTCGGCTTTGCCAAAATCTTTAAAAAAATTAAAAGCATCAACAACCGTTACCATCGTATCGATATAACTGAATTTTGACAAATCAATTTCACCATCTTCACTTACAAAAGTAAAGGTTTGAGCTACAGGAATAGGTTCTGAAATCCCTGTGCTTTCAATAAGTAAATAATCAAATCGGTTTTCTTTGGCTAATTTTTCAACCTCAACCATTAAATCTTCTCGAAGCGTACAACAGATGCAACCATTACTCATTTCGACCAATTTTTCTTCGGTTCGAGAAAGCGTCATTTCATCTTTTACTAAACGAGCATCAACATTAACTTCGCTCATATCGTTAACAATAACGGCAACTTTTAAACCTTCTTTATTATGTAAAATATGGTTTAAAAGAGTGGTTTTTCCTGCACCAAGAAAACCAGAAAGTACTGTAACGGGTAGTTTTTTCACCTTTTGTTTCTTTTACTTTACAAATATAAATCTTTTTATTTTAAATGCAACATTGTTGCGTTTTTTATTGTTTTATTTCAACAAAATCTCTAACACTTTCATAAAAAAAGAATTCTCTATTTACAATTAGAGAATAATTTATTTTCAAAATATCTAATGTCTACAAAATCTATAATTCAATAAATGTCCAGCAATCATTCCTATTCCGCCAAAATATAACAAAATTGAATGTTCATGCATTACTATTGTATTGATTATGGAATAAAAAATTAAACTCATTGAAATAGATAAAATTATTTTTACAAATAGATGTGATGATGATTTTAGTATCTTTACAACTGGATATAAACCAAAGGAAGCAAAAGTTAAATCGACCCAATGATTGTGCGAAAATCCAATTGGGATAAAGCTCAATAAAGGAAACACCAAGCAATGGATCAAACATAAAGTAGCACTAGATACACCTAAGAAGTCTAATGACAATAAAAAACTTTTTTTCATTTTTAAAATTTTATTAAACGCAACAATGTTGCAAATATAAACATATATTTGGAAGTATGGAGAAAAAAATTAAACGAACTAGAAACTCAAACACTAAAAAAGAAATAATTTCACTATTAGAATCGAAAGAAGTTGCACTTACACATAAAGATTTTCAGGATTATTTTCAAGACAAAATAGACCGAGTTACCATTTATAGAGCACTAGACCGTTTAGTTGAAGAAGGGAAGTTGCATAAAATTGCTAATATTGATGGTGGCACACAATATGCTTTAACACATCAAAATTGTGAACACCATAAAAGTGCTCACAATCATGTGCATTTTAGTTGTGAATTTTGTAAAAAAACAATTTGTTTAGATGACATATCGCCTAAACTTAAATTACCCAAAGATTATATGATAAAAGATATTCAAATTATAGTTTCAGGAATTTGTCCAAATTGTCAGAATAATTAAAAAATTCCTTCATCAACAAAACTATAATAACTTTTTTCGGTAATAATTACATGATCCAAAACTTGAATATCTAAATTCTTTCCAGCTTCTTTAATTTTCTTGGTAATTTGAATATCGGCTTCGCTGGCTTGTAATTTTCCAGAAGGATGATTATGCGATAAAATTATGGAAGTAGCATTGTGTTCCAAAGCGAGTTTAAATACAATTCGGATATCGACAATTGTTCCAGTAATTCCGCCTTTACTAATTTGTGTTTTGTAAATGACTTTATTGGAATTATTGAGAAACAATACCCAAAATTCTTCGTGTGGCAATTCTCCAATCAAAGGTTGCATAATATCGAAAACGGCTTTACTCGACGTAATTTTCTTGAGTTCGATTACTTCTTCTTCTCGTCTTCTCCTTCCTAATTCTAATGCAGCTACAATGGAAATAGCTTTCGCTTCTCCAATTCCTTTGAAATTCATCAATTGTTGAATGGATAATTTTCCGAGAAGATTAAGATTATTTTGCGAACTCGCTAAAATGCGTTGGCACAATTGCACGGCGCTCTCATTACGAGAACCCGAACCAATAAGAATGGCTAAAAGTTCAGAATCGGATAAGGAAGATTTTCCTTTAAGCAGAAATTTTTCACGTGGGCGATCGTCCTCGGCCCACTGATTAATTGGCGTGTACATAAAATTTTTATTTGGCGTTTATAAGAACAAATGTATGAAAAGATTTGATACTAAAAAGATTAGATAATCGTTTTTACTAAAATGAATATAATGAAATTATTTTGCATAATACTTTTGTCCATATTTCTTTTAAACTGCAAAAAGGAAAGCAAACCGATCGTTTCTCAAAAAATTGAAATAGAAAAACCTAAAGAAGTTTATCAATTAGATAATCCAACTGATTTCTATCAGAAACTATCGAACGCTGTAGTTTCTATAATTGATCCCGAAATTGTTTACACGCCAAGTTATATTGCAATTGATTATCCTAATGGTGATGTTCCTGCTAAAACTGGAGTTTGTAGTGATGTTGTAATTCGGGCTTATCGAAAATTAGGTATTGATTTACAAAAAGAAGTCCATGAAGACATGAAAGCCAACTTTTCTTTGTATCCAAAAACTTGGGGATTGAAATCTACTGATAAAAATATTGATCATCGTAGAGTTCCTAACTTAGAAACATTCTTTGAACGAAAGGGGAAAAGTTTACCAATTACACAAAATGCAAATGATTATCAAATTGGTGACATCGTTACTTGGCGACTTTCGGGTGATGGTATTCCACACATTGGAATTGTAACACATTTAAAATCGAATCCCGACGCTTCGGGAGGAAAACGAAATAAAATTGTCCACAACATAGGAAACGGACAAGTTTTAGAAGATTGCCTTTTCAATTGGAAAATTGTGGGACATTATCGTTATGAGAAGTGATTTGTTAATGTGTTGATTTGAAAATTTGAAAATAGTTAAGCGGGAAAAAGTTATATTTGAAAAAAAGAGATCTATTTATAATGAAGCATATAAAAAAGAAATATTTATTTGAAGACAAACTTAAAAATATTGACTTTGATAATAATGAAAGTTTTGAAAAAGTTAATCCAAATTCAATTAATAGTGATTTTTTGAAAAGCGTCTCAAAATCAAAAAATGTTGTTTTAAACACTGATTTAGATGAAAAAATATTAGCTTTCATATATAACAATAATGGAAGTTATATTACTATTCCTTTACCTGATTTTACTCTAGTTTACTATGATTTTGCATATAAATTAAATATTAAAAGAAAAGAGATTTCAATTGAAGTTTTTAAAAAGTTAAACAACTATGATGACTTTTCAGAAGTTAATGGTGATTTAATTTATAATTTCTATGGTTATTCATCTAGCTGCATAATAAACCTTTTCACTTCTATGGAATCATTCATTAATTCAATGCTCCCACACGACAAAAAATTTATTAAAAAATTAAATAATAAAACTGAAATATATGATAGAGAACAAATACAGTTTAATATTCCTTTTTTTGATAAATTAAAAAAGGTTCTTCCTCAGTTTTATGAAAATAAAAATTTTTTTAATAATCCAACTCCAGCAAACAATCAAATTAGTAAATTAAAAGAATTAAGAGATAAAATTATTTATACTAAATCAGATAGTACAGGAGAAGTTCAAATAGAATTATTTAAAGAATTATTAAAATTTGATTATGATAAAACTTTTGTTTCTGTTAAAAAACTAATAAATTTTTATAAGCCAGATTATATAATTGATTGTCCTTGTGAAAAAAATTTCTAATAAAAAAACTATTAGATAGCTAAAAAAATAAAACTTCTCAAATCAACTTGATGCGACAAATAAAAAAATCCGAAAATAATTCGGATTTTTTTATTCATTATCAAATTTTCAAATTGACACATTAACTAATTAATTGCTTCACTTCATCAAAATTCAATCCGCCGTAATTACCAGAACTCATCAACAATAAAGCTGAATTATCTAAATTTTGATTAAATAAGAAATCTTTAAACTCATTAGGATTGGTGTAGATAATTAAATCGTTACGCTCAAAAGAATTCGCAATTTGGTCGTAAGTTACTTCTTCTAGTTGTTTAATTTTAACAGCATCGGGCGAATAAAAAACTACTGCTACATCGGCAGCATCTAAAGCGCCTTGGTATTCTTTTAAGAATTCGGCATTTAAACTACTATAGGTATGCAATTCTAAACAAGCCACTAATTTTCTATCGGGATATTGATTTTTTACCGCTTTTGTAGTTGCCGAAACTTTACTTGGCGAATGGGCAAAATCCTTGTACGCTATTTTGTTAGCACTTTCTGCAATTTTTTCTAAACGCTTACTTGCTCCTTTAAACGTAGCAATCGCTTCGTAGAATTCGGCTTCGTCAACACCCATGCATTGGCAAATCCATTTGGCACCTGCTAAATTATTCAAATTGTGTGCACCAAAAACTTCAATTGGCATCGCACCATCCGGAGTTTCCAATAAAGTAGTTCCGTTTTCAACTGAATATTCTGGAGTTTGATACGCAATTTTACGGATTTGGTTTTCACATACTTCCGCCACTTGTTTTACCGTTGGATCTTCTTCATTGTACACCAAAATTCCACCTTTAGTAATCAAATTGGTAAAAATTCGAAATTGGTC
>JACXVH010000082.1 GCA_014763515.1 Flavobacteriaceae bacterium | reverse complement strand
TCTTTTAAGAATTTTCTTGTACGGTCAGTTAGTGCTTTTTCATTACGTTTTTTAATCAACATTGCATCAGCTAATCCTTCAATAGCAAACAATAAGTTTTGAGTAACGAATATTCGGTTTTCTCTCAAACTCTTTAAAGCTCTTTCTCTACGCTTATTTACAATTTCGTCGCCAATTAGCGATACTTCTAATTTGCCGTTATCTGGAAGCGTTTCCAACTCGTCATACAAATCAAAGCTCAAATCATTATTTACAGATTTTACTCGAAATCGTTTACTGTTATCACTTTTAAATTCGATTTGATTTTCACTTGGGATTTCCAACGATGTGTTTTGCAAATCGTCTTTATTGTCTTTGATTGTTGACTTCAAATCTTCTGAAAGATTGTTTATTCGAATTCGAGAAACCCCATCATCCAAATGCCGTACTATACTAAAATTTAACTCGCCTATTTTTTCTTTTAAATCGGTTGCTCTTTGGAGTTCAATTTCGGAATAAGTTTTCCAAAGAGATATCAGCGTATTTCCCTTAGCTTCCTCAGCTTTAATTGTTTCAATGGCTTCTTTCGCCTTCGATGATTCAACAAAACTGATTGATGGGTAGGAAGCTATATTTAGTGCAAGAAAATCTTCGTGTTTTTTTGTGAAAGGTTTGTTCCTTTCCTTTTGCATCAGCCATTTATTGTCTCTAACTATGATATCTACACGCTTATTAAAACCGTGAATTGTAAAGCTTAAATCGGTATTGCTGGGATAAGTTTCAACAAAGATTACATCCCCAATATCTGATTGAAAAACATAGTCATTGTAGAAATATGTTGATAGTTTATCAATTTTGGCATTCTTCTTTGATAGCACAATGTTGTCGTCAAAGCCAATATCTAATGTGTCATTGAAAAATTGGATTGAGCCACTTGGAAGGTATTTTAATTCTGCTACATCGTTGTTGAAATTAGTAATCCAGAATAAACCATTGGTGAAAATTGTATTATTAGGATTTTCGATGGATAAACGTAGCGGATTTCCTTTAATACTGAATAGAATTTGATTGGCTTCAATTTGTTCAACTTTCAATAGAATAGGACTATTTTTCCAATCTACGTGCCCAGAAACAACTTTTGCTTTGAACGAAGATTGAAGTAATTCTTCCGGAAAATTATTTTGTATGTCTTTTATTTCTGCCATTTCAATCTATTGTTAATACTCTTTGAGGAATGCTCAAATCTTTAAGGTGCAACATATACTTCTGCTTGTCGCTTTGGGTGGAATCTACAACTCTGATTTTTTTTGGAGTATCAAGCAAAATGGATTTACCTCCTTCTGCCAAACCTTGTCTTGGGCTTATGTAAAACTTCACACCGTTCAAAGGTGTAAGCCGAATTTTTGTTTCGTTATTTTCTTCCAAATACTCTACTTTCAATAATGACTCCATTGGCTCAATATCTGTCAATAGGAAGTTAAAAGCGGCAATTTCCTTAGGTGTGTTTTCATCCATTAGGATCTCATCATAAACGGTTGGTTCCAAATCAAAAGACGATTTAATTTCGTGAGTCTGGTTGTCAAAAGATTCGGTTTCTTCCCATCTTCGCATTTGAATTCTTGTAACTTTTTTAGGAGTGTGTCCGCAAAATGGGCATTTCTTATTGTTATTAAACGGATAAATCAAATTGCACTTTTGATTACCGCATTTAAGAAGTTCGTTGTTAGCAAGATTCAAAGTATCAAACCATTCTGCCATAGTTGGTCTTTCAATTGGATTGTTTAAACCAACTTCAAAGTTTCTTCGAAATAATTCTAACAAACGATTTGGAATCACGTTAAAAGTTGGAAGCCCTGTTGTTCTTTCGTTTGTAGTGTCATCTTCACTATCAACCCAAGGTAATTTACCTAATAGTGCTTGTTCTTCCAGTTCAGGTTCACCATCAGAAACATAATCGCCAATTAACGGGTGATTTAATGTTAGCAACTCATAAGCAATTACCGCAAATGAATAACAATCAGACATAGTTGTGTTAGGAAAGTTATTTGAGATAACTTCCGGTGCTCCATAAAAAGGAGTATAAATGTTATGTACAACACTTATCTTGTATCGTAAATTATCAAGGTCAATCAAAAACACATTGTATAAATCAGCTTTTTCAGATACAAATACATTGTTGGGGGACAAATCACAATAAGCAAGTCCTTTGCTATGTAAAGCCCTCAAAATGGCAGCTAATCTTATCAATACATTGTATCGCTTTGATAGACCGCCTGTTTTTAAATACCATTCAGCAAGGCTTTCTTTTACATTTTCCAACTTCAAATTAGAAAGTGGTTGCATTCCCGATGCAAATTCTGCTATGTAACCGTCTTTAGGTTGTGTGATTTGACGTAACGGAACTGAAAATATCTTTTTATCTAATCCTAAATTGAGCAAGAAATTTATTTTGGATTTACTTTCTGTTTCGTTGAATGAATGATTGAATAGTTTGACAATGTGTTTTTTATCCTCCAACAAATAAGTAGTTCCCTGAGAACCCTCGCCAAGTTTCTCAAGAACATTATAGCTGATATTTTTAGAATCAATTACTTTCATTATTTTCTGTTTGTCCAAGTGTACAGTAACGATTTATCGTCATTGTTTTTATCCTTCATTATATTTTCAATTTCTGATTGCAGTTCGATATTCCTGTTATCAGTTGATACATTCTGAAATTTATCTTTCAAATAATTTTGAAACGCTTCTAATTTCAAAGGCTCTATTTCATCGCTTATCCCATCGGTGGCAATTAAAAAATCAAACGAGTGCCCAAATTCATATTTTGCAATTTTATATCGTTCATTTTTTCCTGAACCCAAACAATCGGTTTCATTACTAAATTCTTTTTGCGTTATTTCAAAATGCCTGAACAAACCGTCAATGCGTAATGAAATCATTACATCGCCTAATTGTCCTGCAAGAATTAATTTTTCTTTTTTGAAAACCGACACAAACGAATTTGTTGTTCTGTAATCCTTTATTAGACCTTTGTTTTGTTCAACTAAATGCTGCCAATGTTTTGTGATTTTATCCGACAATGCGTTGAAGTCAACTTTTGAATTTTCGTTTTTCAAAATTTCAATCACACATTCACAAGCCAAACGTGCACCATCCTTGGAATGAAGCGATGAGCCAAGCCCATCTGAAACTGAACCAATATAGATTGTGTCGTTTTCAAATACCTGAATGTAATCCTGATTGGGAAGGTTGTCAGGCTTATCACCGGGAACGGTTGCTTGGATGTATGAAATTATTTGTTCCATTAAAAGTCAAGCGTGTCATCATCTGGCATAGTTGGAACTTGAAACATATCTGGCGTTTGACTTTTCATACGCTGTGTTACAGACATTGTAACAAATCGGAAGAACTTTCTAATGTCTCTTGCACTTTCTCCTGTTACCAAATATTCTGGTGTACTCACAAATTTCGAAAGCATATTATGGTCGGCATCATCACCAATTGCCATTACAATCCGGAATGCTTTTGAAGATCGTCCTTCATTTATTAAATCATTCATTGGCGATTCGTAATCATCGGTTGGTATTCCGTCTGTCAGCAAAACAATGGTTGGCTTATATGACCTTGATGGAATTTGAACTTTGTCCTCAATTAAGTTTTTAATCAATGAAAATGATTCTCCCATTGGTGTTCTCCCATTTGCCTGATAAGTAGGAATTGCCACTTCGTTAATTGAAGCGAAAGGGATGTCGCAAGTAGCAGTGTCGCCCCCGAAACTAAACAATGCAATATGGATTTCCGCTTTATTGCTGTCTTCGTCCTTTAATGAATTGATGAAGTCTTTTAATGCTATGTTCAAAGCATCAATTTTGCCGTTTGAGCCCATACTGCCGCTACGGTCAACAGCAACAATTACTGGTAACGGTCTTGGTTTCTGAATTAAGAAGTCATTTAGTGATTCCATTTTTTTTGTTTTTTAAATCATGGAACAAAGTAAATACTCTCCTGTGCACTGAATCTGCACAGAATCCGAAAGTATAAAAAAAGGTCGGGAAAAATGGCTCTTTTGCTTTTGCCGAAGGGTCGGCTTGTGTGGGTGGGGCAAAAGCAAATGTGCTATTTGTGCGGTGGCAATAGAAATTCAATTTTTTTTGTGCGGTGGGGAAAAAATTAAAACACAGAAGGGTTGACAATGAGTGTCGGCTTACTCGCTGTCCGATTTTGATATGGTTTGTATGTCTGTGTTCACCTGTCAAAATGGTTTACTTTTTTCTCGTTTATGTTCGTCTTTGTCTGCTGTGTCGTCTTTTAGGGTGAGGCATAACGGTCCTTGTATATATTACAGTAGCGGAATAAAAGTAATTAAACTTTTCTTTTATTACAAGCTTTACAAATACAAAGCGGCTTTTATTTTTATACAAAAGCCGCTATTGAATATATACAGTGTTGTGTGATGTTATTTTATTAGATTTGAAATTTCAGAATATTTTTTTTCGTAACTACCTGATTCTGCAACATAAATTACGTCAGAATTTTGATTAGTTAATATGAAATTATCTGAACCATATATAATGTCAGAATTATAATTGTTACCTAATAATTCTTTAATAAAACCTTGATAATTTTTATAATTTGATTTTTTTAAAGATTTAACAATGTCACTTCTAAATGAATAATTAAAAATATAATCACTATTAAAACTATATTTTTTATTAAACTTTAGTTTAAATTTATCCAAATCTGCATTTCCATCTTTTGAAAGTATAATTATAAAAGGAGTAACTTTGTTTTCTTTACAAAATTGTAAAAAATTAGGAAACTCTTTTACACAAGGAGAACACCAATCAGTATAAGTATATATGATATTAAAATCAGAACTTGATTTTGTTATTATTTTTTTTAATTCTGAAGGTGTTACCTTATTTTCTATTTTACTTTCAAAATTAATAGAAATTAAAATTAATAGAAATAGATATTTCATTTTAATAAGAAACTATTATTTTATATCCACCAAATTCACCAATATCTTGATTTAATTCATATACTCCTTTTTCTACATACAGATTAGAATCATCATCGCAATAAACATCTTCATCAACGTAAAAATTATAATCAACACCCTCTAATAAAGGCTCTGACAGTTCTAATTCAAAGAATTTAATACCATTTTCTTCAAAAATTTCAACAGTTTGGGAATTCTCTGAACTTCTTGTACAGAACATGCAAAATCTACAAACTCCTAAACCACATTTACAATCACCACAAACTTTTGGATCATCGCTATGTTTTTTTCTTGCAATATCTATAATGATAATTTTACCAGTTGATAATTTACTTGAATTATTATCGATATTACTTTTAAATTTAATTTCACCTAATTCAGGTTGTCTAAGACTTGAAGTTGAATTTATACTTTCATTTTCACTACAAGAAAATGTAAACATTATTGTAATAACAATTGAAATTGTAAATAAAAATTTTAATTTTTTCATGATATGATTTTTTATAGTTAAAAGATAATTTTCTTAATATCGCTTAAGAATTTCGGTTACTTTCTTTTTTCATGTCGGTTTTCACTTTCACATTTTCGACTTCAGCTAGTTAGGCTTTCAAAACTTTTTTATAATATTACACAACGGTTTTTGTATATATTACAGTAGCGGAATAAAAATAATTAAACTTTTCTTTTATTACAAGCTTTACAAATACAAAGCGACTTTTGTGTTGAAACAAAAGCCGCTATTGAATATATACAATGTTACAAGTAGTTTTTATTGTTTAATTAAGATCATTTCTAAAGGAAAACTATTGCCTGCATAAACAGGAGGAGGATTTGGCATGCCTTCTTTTTTATACCTCAAATTTTCTCTTTCTTTGCCTTTAAATCTAATTTGTGTTGGTGAAATTATTTCAAACCAAGAATCGTAGATTTTGTTTTTCAAGATATCTTTTATGCTGCCAGATAATACTGAATAACAATCTAAATAATAATAAACTTTTACTCCATAATCATCATTTAAATTATCTGTTGAGGTATTTATTAATTCAACATTATTTTCTTTGTAAATATAATAACCTACAATACGGTCTCTGTAAAAATCATCATTTCCTTCGTTATAATGAAATTTTGTTTGTTTTATTAGAGTTAAAATAAATTCTCTATTGCCTTCTTGCCATTTCCATGTGCCAACGTAGTTTGCATATAAATTGTTGATGTCTTTTAAATACAGTTCGCCGTCTGTATCACTTAATGTATTATTGTTGCAATGCTCTGTAATATTTATGGTATTAGTTTGTGCTTTGCAACTAAATAAATTTACTAACAAAATTGTTAGCACAACTAATGTTGTATTTTGTTTTAATGTCATCATGTTATTAATTTTTTTACTGATTGTCCGTTTGTTGTCATAATCCTGTAATGTTAGCAATTACAAGCCTATCGAAGAGTTTTTCTTCAAAATATCTTCTATTTAACTTAT
>JACXVH010000081.1 GCA_014763515.1 Flavobacteriaceae bacterium | reverse complement strand
AAATTATCGAAATAACCTGTAATCTCATAACGATTGTAATTTGAAATAGCATAACTTACTTGGTTGGTTTTACTAGAACCATAAACACTTTTGTAATCTTCATACACACGCACATCGCCAACAGGATGAATTAAGTATTTGGTTCCATCCATTAAAATCGGCAAATCGGCAATTTTAATAGAAGTAGAATCAACTTTTCGCTCTTCAGTAGTTGCTTTTTCTTCATAAATAACTTTTGGTTTTTCACTTTCTTTTTTACAAGCAACCAACGTTAAAGCGCTAATAATTGATACTAAATAAATTCGCATGTTTTATTTTTTGATTATCAAATATACTAATTTTTGTTCCTAAATTTACAAACGAGCTACCAACTTCAAGTTAAAAACACGAGTAGTCATGTAGTTTGGAATTCCATATTGCGATTTAGTATACACATCGCGAACCCAAGTATTTGTAATTGCATTTTGATTGTTAAACAAATTGAAAATTTCTAAACCTAATGAAAGTTCGTTAAAACGGCGCAACCATTGTTTATCTGATTTTATAGTTTCATCTTTAAAAGCATACAAGAAACCTACATCGGCTCTTGTGTAATCTTTTAGACGAAATTGATATTCGTAAGGATCTGCATAAGATGGAGAACCACCGGGTAAACCTGTATTGTATACTAAATTAAGATTGATTTTTACATTAGGAATATTTGGCATATAATCTTGGAACAATAATCCAAATTTTAACCTTTGATCCGTAGGACGAGCTATATATCCTTTGTTATCATAATTTTCTTCAGTTTTTAAGTAACCAAAACTAAACCACGATTCTGTTCCAGGCACAAACTCACCATTTAATCGAGCGTCAAAACCATAAGCATAAGCTTCTGCATTATTATCGGCTTTGTAGCGAATACGAACATTGTCTATAGTGTACGTATTTACATTAGTCATACTTTTATAATAAGCTTCACTTACTAATTTAAATGGACGATTCCACATTTTAAAACTATAGTCGTTACTCAAAACTAAATGAAAAGATTGTTGTGCTTTTACGTTAGGTTGCACCATTCCATCTGCATCTCGAAGTTCTCTATAGAATGGTGGTTGATGGTATAGACCACTTGAGATTCTAAACAGCATATCTTTGTTCCAATTTGGTTTGAAAGCAAATTGCGCTCTTGGAGAAAATGTTATTTGAGATTTTCCTTTCCCTTCTTCCGATTCTACTTGCCAATTATGAGCTCTAACACCTGCATTTAACCAATATTGATGTACTCCAATGTTTCCTCTTCTATTCCATTGCGCATAACCTGAAATTCTATCGATTTTTGTAAAATTTGTAGCTCTAACATTGTGATAAGGAGCAAGAGGACCGTTGTAAGAATTATAAGGTTGGTCGTTTTGGTATTCTAAAATAGGAGCAGGTAGCGAGAAACCGGCAGAGTCTATTACTTCCCATTCTACAATTCTATCTCTAATATCTTCTCTAGTGTATTTTATTCCCCATTCAATTTGAGATTTTTCGTTTAATTCGTGAAACCCTTTAGTTTCAACATTTACTATTAAAGCGTCTAAATCGTTACGAGCATGAGTTAATTGGCCACCCACACCACGAGTGTAAATAACATCACCAAAAGTTTCTGAACCAATATTTGCATCCACTTCGCCTAATCTATATTGTGCTAAAATGTCATAATATTCTTGTTCTTGTGTATGGTAAGTAGAAACGAAAAATTTCAGTTTATTTTTATCATTGTATTGATAAACCGATTTTACAGCTCCAAAAAGTGTTAAATATTCGTCTTTTTCTTGGCCTTCGTAATATACTAATAACGCTATAGGCTCATTAATTGTACCAAAATTTGTTTGTCTAGTTAAAGGTTGATAATGATACTTGTTTTGAGAAATATTACCTAAAAGACTCCATTGCCATTTAGTTGAAGCATTGTAATTAAATAAAGTTTGAATATCAGCAAATTGAGGACGATAATTAGTTTCCGTATCTTGACTATTGACTAATAAACTATTGTCTCGATAACGAATTCCTGTAATATTACTCCATTTATTATTTTTAGAAATACCTTCGAATGTTAAACTTCCACCAAGGAAACTAGCTTCTAGACCAGCTTTAAATTTTTTAGGTGTTCTATAGGTGATATCTAAAACCGAAGACATTTTATCACCATATTTAGCTTGAAATCCTCCCGCTGAAAAGTCAACATTTTCGACCATGTCTGTATTGGTAAAACTCAAACCTTCTTGTTGACCAGAACGAATTAAAAACGGACGGTACACTTCAATTTCATTAACATAAACTAAATTTTCATCGTAGTTACCACCTCTAACAGCATAAGATGTACTTAATTCGTTATTAGAATAAACTCCGGGTAAAGTTTTAATAATGTTTTCTACTCCAGCATTTGCTCCGGGAATTTTTCTAATAATAACTGGATCAATTGCGGTAACTCCTTCAATTCTTTTTTTATTGCTTGTACCAACTAAAACCACTTCGCCAATTTGTTCCACTTTTGAACTCATAACTGGATTTAATTCAAAATCTTCGTTTGGTTTTAAGTTTAATTTTAAAGTAGATTTTTTAAACGAAATATGAGTGAATGTAACGGTTAAATCTGTGTTTGCTGGAACTTCAATTAGGAAAAAACCAGTAGCGTCTGAAACTGTTCCAGTTTTGTTTACATTAATGGAAACACCTTCAACAGGTGCGTTAAATTCGTCTAAAATAATCCCTTTTATTCTCGCAGTTTGTGCATTAATAAGGTGGGTTAAAAGAACTATTACAATAAAAAAAAACTTTTTCAAGAAATTTAAAGATTAAGGATTCATAAAAAAATAGGATTCAAAGGTAGTTGAATTTTGTAAATCATCAGTTACAATTATTTTAAAATCATTTCTTCCTTCTTTGTATTTACCATCAGCTAATTGATGTACTAATTTATTGGTTTTATAATCGTATTCCATCAATATCCATTCGCCATTCAAATAAGCATTATAGGTATCAATTCCCGACATGTTATCTGATATGGAAACGCTAATTGTATTTTGTTTTATTATATTTTTGCCTTCCACAAAGTTTGCATTATAAATTCGTGGCGCAATGGTGTCTTGTGCTAATTTAAAAACTCCAAGTTCTCTTACTCTTGCTGAAAGTGAATTTCCCTTTCTTGTGGTTTTGTTATAATCTAATTTTACACCATCAACAGATGCTATGAAAGTCTTCTTTAATTGTTCTTCACTTAAGCCTTCAACATTACTGTAAGTAATCGTAAAATTTTTATGAGCAGGAATTTTATCATTATGCAAGTACAAAACATTGTCTTTTACATCAAAATTTAATCTAAAATCATCATAAAAAGTATTTTCTGGAATAAAAACCGAGATATTCTCTTTAGAATAATTGTTCTCAATTTTAGATTTTAAAAAATAGGGTGAAGTATTGACTTCTTTTTTTATGGCAACTTCTGAAGTTCCATATTCAATTGGAATTAAAATTTTTACTTGGTGTCCTTGAAAATCGAACATTTCTACTCTTAACGTATAACTTGCTTTTGGTTGTGTATTAATTATTCCGTTGTTTTTATTGTTTTTTATTACAGAAAGTGGATAACTTGTTTCAAAAAATAGCTTTTGAAAACGTTGCCCTTTAGATTTGTAAGTAAAATAATCTATGAAATTATTAACATAACGCGATTCGTTAAAAGCGAATTTATCAAATTCATATTGGAAATAGAGTACTCCATTTAAATAAGCATTTACTTTATAAAGTCCGTTTTTATTGTAAGGATTGGTACATTTATCATTGGCATTTATAGCAAAACCAACTTTGCCATTTGCAATTACTTTTGAAGCTTTGTAAGTGCCATCAGCTTGTTTAGAAAATGAAATGGGAATAGGTAATTGCGATTTGTTTACAATGGTGCTATCTATTGGGAAAGCCATAATGCCATATAATTCTGGATTATGATTGTCAACCGCAAGTTTATTGTAGCCAAATTGTAATGGATTTACAATTTTTTCCGATTTTGTTTCTCTAAACTCAAAATGTAAATGCGGTCCACCACTTCCTCCAGAATTCCCGCTTAAAGCAATAACATCGCCTTGTTTTACTGGTAATTCAGATGGAGTAGGGAAGAGCTCTATTTCAAAAGATTTCTTTTCGTATTGTTTCTTTTTAATATAATCTTCAATTAAACCATTTCCTTTTTGTAAATGTCCATAAACTGTTGTGTAGCCATTAGGGTGTGTAATATAAATCGCTTTCCCGTAGCCAAAAGAAGAAATTTTAATTCTCGAAACATATCCGTCTGCAACTGCAAAAACTTCAAGTCCTTCTTTTTTTTGTGTTTTTAAATCTAAACCAGAATGAAAGTGATTGCTTCTTAATTCTCCAAATGAACCTGAAACATCTAATGGAATATTTAAAGGAGAAATGAATTCTTTAGGATAATCGTTTTGAGAAAATCCAAATGAAGATAAAAATAATAGGGCGAAAAATTTTTTCATTGGCTTGTATATGTTTTGTGTTACAGCTAAAATAGTAAAACTTATAATTTGAAAAAATATTTTTTTAATATAGTTACAACATTCTAAAACTCAGTTTATTGTAAAAAAGTTAAAAAATAGTTTAAAAAAAAACAAAAAAAATTGTGATTGTTAAAATGTAATCTTAATTTTGTATGTAGTGAAAATGATTTTTTCCATTAATGAACGATTTGTCTAAACTTATTGATGCTCTTGAAGTTAAGTTCTTTAAATTGAATCAGAAATTGGTTCAATTAGAGAAGAAAAATATTGAAATCAATGAGTTATTAGAACAAGTTAAGAAAGATAATGACATCAAATCAGCTCAAATAACGGTTTTAAATGAGCAAATTGATAAATTGAAAATGGTAAATTCATTGTTAGGCAGTGACGAAAATAAACGAGAAACGAAGCTCAAAATAAATTCATTAATTCGTGAAATCGATTATTGCATAGCACAACTTTCTGATTAGGAAGTCATGAGTGAAAAATTAAATATCAAAATATCTATCGCTGATCGTGTATATCCATTAACTATTGAAGATACACAAGAAGAAGCATTGCGAACTGCTTCAAAAAAGATAGATACGATGATAAAACAATTTGAACAAAGCTATGCAGTGAGAGATAAACAAGATGTTCTGGCAATGTGTGCGTTACAATTTGCAGCGCAAACAGAGCAAAAGAAGTTAGATGCTTCAGAAGAACAGCAAAATGCGTTAAAGCGCTTGCAAAGCTTGGATTTGAAATTGAGTGAGTTACTCTCTAGATAAATACGTTCTTACAAATAAGATAAAGATACTGCCTACATTAGCATATATTTGATAAACTCAACACTAACAAATTAAAATGAGCGAATCTTCGTACTATTGTAAGCCCTTAAGTGGGAAACATGAAAAACGAGCTAGCTCAAAACTTGTCTTTACGAGTTTATACAAACACCTAATGTAGGCTTTTTTTATATAAATATTTTTTAAAACTATGGATTTTATAACGATTATAGGAATTGTTTTGGGAATTGCTTTAGGGTTTGGAATTGCTAAATTTTTAGAAAAAAGCAATGTCTCAAATCTTATTAAAAATGCAAAAAAGGAAGCAGCTTCAATTTTGAAAGATGCTAAAACTGAAGCTGAATCAATTAAAAAGGATAAAATTTTACAAGCAAAAGAAAAGTTTTTAGAATTAAAAGCTGAACATGAGCAAGTAATTTTATCGAGAGACAAGAAAATTGCGGAAGCAGAAAAGAGAACTAGAGATAAAGAATCTCAAGTTTCGAGTGAACTGGCTAAAAACAAGAAACTGAACGACGAATTTGAAGAAAAATTAGTAGATTACAACACGAGAATCGAGTTTTTGGATAAAAAACAACAAGAAATTGAAAAGCTTCACAGAAGTCAAGTAGAACAGTTAGAAGTAATTTCTGGACTATCTGCGGAAGAAGCCAAAAATCAATTGGTTGAAAGTTTAAAAGCAGAAGCTAAAACGGCAGCAATGTCTTTCATTCAGAATGCAATGGAAGAAGCAAAAATGACCGCTCAGCAAGAAGCTAAAAAAGTTATCATCAATACTATTCAACGTGTAGGAACAGAAGAAGCAGTTGAAAATTGTGTTTCTGTTTTCAATATTGAGTCGGATGATGTTAAAGGTAGAATTATTGGTCGTGAAGGACGTAATATTCGTGCTTTAGAAGAAGAAGTTGTAGCTAAAACACAAAAACAAATCGAAGAAGAAATTATCGAAGTAGGTAAACGTACCGTAATCGATTTAGGAATTCACGGACTTCATCCTGAATTAATTAAGGTTGTTGGTAGAATGAAATACCGTTCATCTTACGGACAAAACTTATTACAACACTCTAGAGAAGTAGCTAACCTTTGTGGTATTATGGCTGCAGAACTTGGTTTAAATGTTAAACTCGCAAAACGCGCAGGTTTATTACACGATATTGGAAAAGTACCAGAAACTGAAAGTGAGTTACCACACGCAATCTTAGGTATGCAATGGGCTGAAAAATATGGTGAAAAAGATGAGGTTTGTAACGCAATTGGAGCGCACCACGACGAAATTGAAATGAAATATTTAATTTCGCCTTTAGTACAAGTATGTGATGCTATTTCGGGAGCAAGACCAGGAGCAAGACGTCAAGTTTTAGATTCTTATATTCAAAGGTTAAAAGACTTAGAAGATATTGCTTACGGTTTCAATGGTGTTAAAAATGCTTATGCAATTCAAGCAGGTAGAGAATTACGTGTTATTGTGGAAAGCGAAAAAGTTAACGACGAAATGGCAGCTTCACTTTCATTTGAAATTTCTCAAAAAATTCAAACTGAAATGACATATCCTGGTCAAGTTAAAGTAACAGTAATTAGAGAAACTAGAGCTGTAAATATTGCGAAGTAGCTTTTAGTTTACAGTCGCAATCACAGTATACAGAAAAAGATGTTTCAAAATTGAAACATCTTTTTTTTTTATTGAGACTCAAAACTGCAACTGCATACTATTTACGTGGATGATAATTATTTAAAACTTCCGAGAGGAACTTTCTATCTAAATGCATATATACTTCTGTTGTGGTTATCGATTCGTGTCCTAACATTAATTGAATTGATCTTAAATCAGCTCCATTTTCGAGTAAATGTGTTGCAAATGAATGTCGGAACGTGTGGGGAGAAATCGATTTTTTTAAACCGATTTTAACCGCTAAATCTTTGATTATGGTAAATACCATTGCGCGTGTTAGTTGTTTGCCTCTGCGGTTTAAAAACAATGTATCTTCAAAGCCTTTTTGAATATTAAGTTTGTTGCGAATTTCGTTACCATAAATAGTGATAAATTTTTCTGTCGATTTACTAATGGGTACAAAACGCTGTTTATCGCCTTTGCCAGTCACTTTAATAAAACCTTCGTTAAAAAATAAATCAGATATTTTTAAAGTAATTAATTCTGATACGCGAAGCCCACAACTATATAAAGTTTCAAGCATGGCCCTGTTTCTTTCTCCTTCTGGAGTCGAAAGATCTATAGCGCCTATTAAATTATCAATCTCGTTTGTAGAAAGTGTGTCAGGTAGTTTTCTACCTGTTTTAGGAACTTCTATAAGTTCTAAAGGTGTGTCATTTCTTAAATCTTCAAATATTAAAAAGTTGAAAAAACTCTTTAAACCTGAAATAATTCTAGATTGACTTCGAGCATTAACTTCTCCTGAAAGCTTATATAAAAAAGACTGAATGGTTTCTTCACTAATTTTTAAAGGGCTTTCGTTTATGTTATTTTCATTTAAATAAAAAATAAGTTTTTCTATATCGAAAGTATAATTGGCAATAGTATTTTCAGAAAGCCCTCTTTCTAAACGTAAATAATTTTGAAATTGTTTTAAATAAGATGTCCAACTCATACTTCAAAAATAATCATTTTCGTGCAAAAAAAATCCCAAGTAAAATACTTGGGATTAACTTTATAGCAAATAAATAAATTATAATTTAAATACACCGCCAATGTTAATACTGCTGTAAGAATTTTTGATAGTATAATCGCTTTCTTTTGGAACATCAGTTAAGCCAGCTATACCCTGAAGATCAATAAGAATACTGAATTTTTCATTTACTTCAATTTTATATCCAATTCCATAAGCTAACCCTAATTGAAATGGATTTGCTAAATCTTTAAGGTCTCCAAAATTGTTTTTAGCCGATGTCAATAAACTAAAACTTGGACCAAAATTTAAATTCCATTTTCTAGTAGAACCAAAGTGCCAGTTTGCATTTACTGGTAAAGTGATGTATTTTAATTTTTCTTCATAACCACCATTTCCTTTAGTACCCATTTGTTGATAGTGTAAGCCAGAACGTAAACTCCATCTGTCATTAAAGAAATAATCAGCTCCAACTCCAAATGAAGCTCCTGATAAAGTATTAGTATCTAATTGGTCTTCTCCATAATAATTTGAAGACGAATAACCGATTTGTGGTAATAACTCTAACTGCCTTTTTCTCTAACCTGAGCATTTGAACTAAAGAATGTAAAAAGTCCAATTACTGCTAACAAAATTTTTCTCATAAGAATTGTTTTATAATTTTTGCAAAAGTATGATAGATTTCTTTTTTTACAAGCTATAAATGGTTATTTTTTTAAAATAAAAAAACCTAAGCTTTGCTTAGGTTTTAATATGGTATTTCTAAGTATTAGAATTTGTAACCAACACCAATATAAAATCCACTTAAATGATAATCAAATCCATCTACATCAGATAAATTTGCTAAACCAAAATTATATCTTGCATCTACTACAAAGTTTTCAGCAAAATTATATTCAGCACCTAAGTCTAAACCGAAGTTGAAAGATTTAATTCCATCAGGTACATCTGTTAAGAAAGCTAAATTTGGACCTGCTTTAACACCTAAAGCTTTAGTAGCCATATATTTTGCGTGTAAAGGAATTTGTACTTGAGACGCATTGTCAACAGATACATATAATAATTCTGGTTGAAAATGGAATTTATCTGATAACGTAACATCAGCAAAACCACCAATGAAGAAACCACCGTCGCTTTCAGTAGCTGAATAACCACTAGCCTCTGCTTTACCAGAAAGAGCAGCATAACCTGCTTTAACTCCAAATTGAGTTTCTTGTGCTTGAGTTGTCATAAAACCCAAAACTGCAATTGCAGCGAATAGAATTTTTTTCATGTTTAGTATTTTTTTAAAGTTAATTAAAACAAATATAGAATTTTTTTTAAACTAACAAATTAATACTTGGTAAACTAATGAACAAGTTTATTAACAAAAAAATCCCGCCATTGGCGGGATTTTTATTATTTGTATGTACGTTACAAATTAGAATTTGTA
>JACXVH010000002.1 GCA_014763515.1 Flavobacteriaceae bacterium | reverse complement strand
GAACAGGAATTGCTGTTACTGACGATATGCAAATTATAGCGTCGGGTTTAACAACTGTAGAAACAGAAAAATTAATTCCTTTTTTAAAAGATTATTTTTCAAAGCATAATGTTGAAAAAGTAATTATTGGCGAACCTAAACAAATGGATGGCTCAGCTTCAGAAAGTGCAGCAATAATTGGAAAGTTTGTAGTTGAGTTTCAAAAAGATTTCCCAACAATAAGTTTGGAACGAATGGACGAACGCTTTACTTCTAAAATGGCTTTTCAAACTATGATTGATAGTGGGTTAAAGAAAAAGCAACGTCAAAATAAAGGTCTAATTGATGAAATTGCTGCTACTATTCTTCTTCAAGATTATTTAAATTATAAAAAGTAGTATTTTTGCCATTCAGAATTTAGAAAATTACCAAACATGATATTACCAATATACGGATATGGAGAAGCAGTTTTACGCAAAATGTGTGAAGAAATTTCTAAAGATTATCCAAACTTAAAAGAAACCATTGCTAACATGTATGAAACCATGTACAACGCTCATGGAGTTGGTTTAGCAGCACCACAAGTAGGTTTACCTATTCGTGTTTTTGTAATTGACACAGAACCTTTTGCCGATAGTGATGATGTTTCTAAAGAAGAAGCTACAGAATTAGCAGGATTCAAAAAAACGTTTATAAATGCAAGAATACTCAAAGAAGAAGGCGATTTATGGGGATTTAACGAAGGCTGTTTAAGTATTCCAGATGTTCGTGAGGATGTTTTTCGTCATGAGAAAATTACGATTGAATATTTTGATGAAGATTTCAATAAGAAAACAGAAGAATTCGATGGACTAATTGCTCGTGTTATTCAGCATGAATACGATCATATTGAAGGAATTTTATTTACCGATCATTTATCCATGTTAAAAAAGAAATTAATTGGGAAAAAGTTAATGAACATAATGGAAGGCAAAGCCAGACCCGATTATAAAATGAAATTTGCAAACAAAAAAGGACGTTAATTAGCAGTTTTAAGTATTTTGTTTTTAGTATTCAGTTTCTATTAATTTTAAACTTTTTACTTTAAACTTTTTACTTTAAACTTTTCACTTTTTACTTAAAAAAAAAAAATTATATTTGCCATCCTTAATAAAATTAATGTTATGAGTGTTCAAAAAATATTAGCTATTTCTGGTAAGCCAGGATTATATGAATTAAAATTACAAACGAGAACTGGTTTTGTTGCAGAATCTTTAATTGATGGTAAGAAAATTACAGTTGGTTTAAGAAGTAATGTTAGTTTATTATCTGAAATAGCAGTATATACCTATACAGAAGAAGTTCGTTTAAGTGAAGTTTTTAAATCTATCGCTATAAAAGAAAATGATGGTCCAGCTTTATCTCATAAAGAAGACGAAGCCAAAATTAGAGATTATTTTAGAGAAGTTTTACCTGAATTTGATGAAGATAGAGTTTATACATCTGATATTAAAAAGATTTTAAACTGGTACAATTTATTACAACCAAAAGGTTTTGTAACTGTTGAGGCTTTAACTCCAAAAGAATCTAGAGAAGAAACAGCTGAATAAGTTGTTGAAAATATAAAACTCAAATCCTGTGTAAAAAGCACAGGATTTTTTATTTTTATACAAAATCTTGTCATTCGCCAACAACAACTCGACGCTTTCAACCGGTTATTAGATATTATGGACGATTTAAGAGAAAAATGTCCGTGGGATAAAAAGCAAACCTTAGAAAGTTTACGTCATCTTACCATTGAAGAAACTTATGAATTAGGAGATGCAATTTTAGACAACAATTTACAGGAAATTAAGAAAGAACTGGGCGATTTATTATTGCATATTGTTTTTTACGCCAAAATAGGTAGTGAAACCAATGATTTTGATATAGCCGATGTAGCAAATTCCATTTGTGATAAGTTAATTGATAGACATCCGCATATTTATGGAGATGTTGTAGTGTCTGATGAGGAAGAAGTAAAGCAAAATTGGGAAAAACTGAAACTAAAAGAAGGGAAAAAATCGGTTTTAGAAGGCGTACCAAAGAGTTTACCAGCATTAGTGAAAGCAAGCCGTATTCAAGACAAAGTAAAAGGAGTAGGATTCGATTGGGAAGAGCCACACCAAGTTTGGGATAAAGTTCAAGAGGAATTACAAGAATTACAAGAAGAAGTAAAGTCAGGTAATCAAGATAAAATAGAAGCCGAATTTGGAGATGTGTTATTTTCGATGATAAATTATGCCCGATTTTTAAAAGTGAATCCTGAAGATGCTTTGGAACGAACCAATAAAAAATTCATGAAACGCTTTATGTATTTAGAAAGCAAAGCAGCCGAATTAGGAAAATCTTTAGCCGATATGACCTTAGCTGAAATGGATGTATTTTGGGAAGAAGCGAAGCGACTTTAGTGAATTCGTTGATTTGTTTATTCGTTATTCGAAGCATTCAAATTAACAAAAAACAGATAAACAAATAAACACAGAAAATGTATTACGCTGTAATTTTCACATCAACGAGAACCGAAGTCGAAGAAGGCTATGCCGAAACCGCTATACGAATGGTGGAATTAGCAAAACTGCAACCTGGTTTTATAGGTGTAAAAAGTGCGCGAAATGAAATGGGTATTACGGTTTCCTATTGGAAAAGTTTAGAAGCTATAAAAACTTGGAAAGCAAACACCGAACATCTTTTTGCTCAAGAAAAAGGAAAATCTACTTGGTATAAAAATTACAAAGTGCGCATAGCTAAAGTGGAACGCGAGTATGAGTTTTGATAAGTTAAGTTTTTTGTATTTCTTCTTTACTTTTGTAATCCATAGGAAATGGTAAAAATGTTGGATATTTATTTAAAATCATTTTTACTTCTGCTTTTTCAGAAAGTATATTTTTAAAATCAGTAATTTCTAATAAATGTGAAAAAGTATTTTCATTATCAATACTCAAAACATAACCAAAAGGTCTAAATGTAAATTCACAGATAGTACCATACAAATTAGTATAGTTTATATTACCATTTTTTAACTGACCTTCATTATTTGAATAAGTATAAATTTTATATCGTTTTGATAATTCCCTTGAATCTTTATTTTTAACAAAATTAAGTAAATCTGGGTAGCTTTCTGTGAAAAAAGGTTGATTGTTACAAATGAAAATTGATATAATTTGTTTTAAAATTTTTAAATAATCAATATCTATGGAGGTAAATTGTATAGCTTTAAATTCACCTTCATTCAATAATTGCATTCCTAAAGTTGCCCATTTTTTTATATTCTCTTACATAAGCAGAACCTAAAAAATTATTACAATCGTGACATAAGCAATAATCTCCTAATCCACCTTGAAATTGTTTTCCTTTAGGTTTAAAATTTAAAAGTGAATTAGCCTTAGAATCTTTAAAAAAATCTTCCTGTGAAATGGAATAATATTTAGTATTGTTGTTGAATGCAGAGCTTGGTGGAAAATGTTCAAAATTTAACTCTTTAATTTCCTTACAAATTTTACACAAACCTTTTATTTTTCTTTTCGTTTTTTTAGACATTTTTTACTTTTTCAAAACATATAGAAAACCCCAAGCTTTTACTCGGGGTTGGGTATTAAATTTCTCTTAATTTGCTTAATTTTTCTTTCCACAATTTCAGTTCGTCTTTGTGGCGATCAATGTTCTTTTGAACCTCTTTTAAGAAAGGATTGTCTTTCTTAGCATTTGTAATAAACTGAATGTTGTTTTCTAATTGGAAAATTTCGTTTTGTACTTCATCAATTTTCTTACGAATAAAGAATTGTTCTTTTTCTAATGCTCTTCCATCTTCGTTTTCTACCATTTGTTCTAATTTGGCATCAAACTTCATTAATTCGGTATCTTTTTTAGATAAACTTAGTTTTTCAAAAAGTGCATCTAGTACTTTATTGAATTTACCTTCTATATGTCTTCTGTTATGAGGCACTCTTCCAATAGCTTTCCAAGCTTCAATATGAGCTTTTATGGCATCTAAATCGGTTTTGTGATCTCCTGTTAACTCAAATGACTTTAAATTTTCTAAATAGTCTTTTTTCTTGTCAAAGGCTTCAATTTCAACTTTATTTTCTTGATTTCTTACTTTGTGTAATCGATCAAAATAATGGTTACAAGCATTTTTAAAATCTGCCCAAACTTTAAGAATTGCTCGCGTAAAGCTTCCATCTTTTTAATTTGGTTTTGCCATCCGTTGTGCGAGCTAATTTCTTCATTCCCTAAAGCATCGATTGCCCTAATGATATTATTTTTGTTAACTAAATTATCTTCTTCTCTAGCTTTTACATTTGCAAAGAAAGCTTCTCTCTTGTCGTGCATTTGTTTAGTAATGTCACTAAACTCGTTCCAAATAGCTTCTCTTTGTTCTCTAGCAACCGGACCAATTTCTTCTTTCCAAACGCGGTGTAAAAGTTGTAATTCACGGAAAGCTTTTGCAATGTCGCTTTCTTTCAATAATTCTTTTCCTCTTTCAATAATTGCTAACTTTTGCTCTAAATTTAATTTAAAGTCTTGATCTCTAGCTTCTTTGTCTAAGTGAATTAAATCGTAAAAACGTTCTACATGGAAATGATAATTGTTCCAAACAATGTTGTATTTATCTCTTGGAATAGCTCCAGCCGATTTCCATTGTTCGCGAATATCGTTCAACTTTTTGAACATATCGGCAATTGTTAAACTTTCATCTGTATTATCCACAAGATTTTTAAGTTCTTCAATTAACTCAGTTCTTTTTTGTAAGTTATGTTTTAGATTCTTTTGTAATTGGTTGTAATGATTATTGCGTTTTGTTTTATAATCATCATAAACTGCATCAAATTTGCTTTTTAATGGGAAATGATATTCAAACTCCACATTTTCATCTTGATTTTCGGCATTAAACTCATCACGTTTTTGATCTAATAAATGATGGTAGTGATTCATAAAAGCTTTACGAATTTCTTCTACGTGATCTTTAATTGCCATTACTTTATGGTTTTTAACCAAATTGTCAAGCTCAGCAACTAAATCTTCCATAGACATCGGTTCGTAGTCTAAAAGCGGAATGTCGTGTTTATCACTAATTGAGTCGTCTTCATTTTCTTCTGCATTCGAATCATCGATTACATCTTGTGCAGATTGGTTTTTTACAACAACATCTTCTTGCGACTCAAATTGTTCTTGTCCATCTGCTTCATGCAGGTTATCATTCATTTCTTCTAACATTTTATAAATGCTTAAGGTTACTAATTGTGCCCGAAGATAAGAAAGCGCCTTGAGAATTCAAAGAAAAACCGTTAAATGTATTCTTTTTTTATGATAATTCATGTATTCTTGAAATTGGCGTTCATAAATGGTTTTTTGTTTTTAATTGTGAAGTACTTAAAAGTAGTTGTACAGAAATAAATTACTTGCACATTTCGTAATTTTGTATTAACTTTCAAAAGTTAACTTATTTTTATGACAGAAATCGACTTAGAGGCAGAAAATAAAGCCATTGCACAAGAATATAAAGAGTTGTTGCGAATTAGTTATCAATCTTTAACTGATGAAGATAAGAAGGTAATTCGTAAAGCTTTTGATGTTGCAGTTGAAGCACATAAAGACCAGAGAAGAAAATCGGGTGAAGCTTATGTTTTCCATCCTATTGCTGTGGCTAAAATTGTAGCTTCAGAAATTGGTTTAGGTGCTACTTCTATTGCGGCAGCATTAATGCATGATGTGGTTGAAGATACCGATATTACTGTTGAAGACTTAGAAAAAATGTTTAATCCTAAAATTGCAAAAATTGTTGAAGGATTAACTAAAATTGCCAAAGTTAAAACCGAACAAGATATTTCATTACAAGCAGAGAATTTTAGAAAAATGTTGCTTACACTAAATGAAGATGTTCGTGTAATTTTAATAAAAATAGCCGATAGATTGCATAATATGCAAACTATGGAAAGTATGGCCGATTATAAGCAAGCCAAGATTGCTTCGGAAACATTATACATCTATGCGCCACTTGCACACAGATTAGGACTTTATAACATTAAAACACAATTAGAAGATTTAGGTTTAAAGTATACTGAGCCAGAAGTTTATAATCAAATTGTAAGTAAAATAAAAGAAACCAAGCAAGAGCAAGATGCTTATATAAAATCAATTTCAGATGTTTTGAGTAAATCTTTACAAGATGAAGGAGTAGATTTTATTATAAAAGGACGTCCAAAATCGATTTATTCGATACGAAGAAAAATGCGCGCGCAAAACGTCACTTTTGAAGAGGTTTATGACAAGTTTGCACTTCGTATTATTTATAAATCTAATCAGCGTGACGAGAAATTCTTAGCTTGGAAAATTTATTCAGTTGTAACGGATCATTATCGTCCTAGTCCTAGTCGTTTAAGAGACTGGATTTCTTCGCCCAAATCTACTGGTTACGAAGCATTGCATATAACGGTTATGGGACCAAAAGGGCGTTGGGTTGAAATTCAGGTGCGAAGCGAACGAATGGACGAAATTGCTGAAAAAGGTTATGCAGCGCACTACAAATACAAAAACGGCGACACCGAAGAACACACCTTAGAGGTTTGGTTAAATCAATTGAAAGAGGCTCTAGAAAATCAAACTTCTAGTGCAGTAGATTTTGTTGAAGATTTTAAACTTAATCTTTATTCTAAAGAAATTTATGTCTTTACACCAAAAGGAGATATTAAATCGTTACCAAAAGGAGCTACTTCATTAGATTTTGCCTTTGCCATTCACTCAGAAATTGGAATTAGAACAAGAGGAACTCGAGTAAATGGAAAATTAGTTCAGTTAAATCACGTATTAAACAGTGGCGATCAGATAGAAGTAATTACTTCTCCTCATCAAAAACCTACTATGCAATGGCTCGATTATGTTACAACTTCGAGAGCTAAAACCAAAATTAAAAATGTTCTAAACGAAAATACCAAAAAAATAGCCGAAGAAGGAAAAGAACTACTCACCAGAAAGCTTCGTCATTTAAAAATTACTTTAAATGAAACAGTAGTAAACGAATTGGTTAACTATTTTAAATTGCAAACCAGTTTAGATTTGTTTTATAGAGTAGGAGTAGGAGTAATTGAAAATCAGCAGTTAAAAGATTTTGCAGCTCAAAAGAATAACACGCTGGTTAATTTCTTTAAGAAAACCATTAAAAGGGCGCCAAACACTCAGCCTACTGAGCAGATTAATAAAAATGAAATTAGTAAAAAATACGATTTATTGGTATTTGGCAACGAGCAAGAAAGGTTAGATTATAAACTTTCTAATTGTTGCAACCCAATTCCTGGTGATGATGTTTTTGGTTTTATAACAATCAACGAAGGTATAAAAGTGCACCGAAAAGATTGTCCAAATGCTATAAGTATGCGATCAAATTATGCATATCGTGTAATTCCTGCTAAATGGATAGATTCAACACAAGAAGAGTTTAAAGCCATTTTAGAAATTACAGGATTAGATACACTTGGTTTAGCAAATGAATTAACAAAAGTTATTTCGAGTCAAATGCATGTAAACATTCAAAGTTTAGCATTAAGTGGCGATGCGGGTATCTTTAATGGGAAAATTACTGTAGTTGTGCCTAATAATGTAGTTTTGAAAAAACTAATAGAAAACATAAAAAAAGTTGACGGAGTAGACAAAGTTACCCGAGTTTATCAAAACTAATTGTTGAAAAATTATAATAACTTATAAGACTAAACAACCTACTTTAATTATCTTTGCAACGTTTTTATTTAATATCAGATGGATAGCAGCAATAATCAAGAAATTGTAAAAAATGTATTTACCAAATATTTGGAAGAGAAGGCACATCGTAAAACACCTGAGCGATATGCAATTCTTCAGGAAATTTACAATTCAAATGAGCATTTTGATATAGAATCATTGTACATCAAGATGAAAAATAAAAACTACCGCGTTAGTCGAGCTACTTTATACAATACAATCGAATTACTTTTAGATTGTGGATTAGTAAGACGCCATCAATTTGGACAAAATCAAGCGCATTACGAAAAATCCTATTTTGATAAGCAACACGATCATATTATTTTAACAGATTCTGGTGAAGTAATCGAATTTTGTGATCCTAGAATAGAACAAATTAAAAAGACAATGGAAGAGATATTTGGTATTGAAATCCAAAATCATTCTCTCTATTTTTACGGAACCAAAAAATAATAAAACAACTCAAATAAAACAACAAACAACACAATGACTGTAGATTTACTGTTAGGTCTTCAATGGGGTGACGAAGGAAAAGGGAAAATTGTAGATGTATTAACTTCAAAATACGATATTATCGCTCGTTTTCAAGGTGGTCCAAATGCGGGACATACATTAGAATTTGATGGTATTAAACACGTTTTAAGGACTATACCTTCAGGTATTTTCCATAAAAATGCAATCAATATAATAGGAAACGGTGTGGTAATGGATCCTGTAGTCTTTCAAAAAGAGATTGAAGGATTAGCAAAATTCAATATGGATACAACATCTAAATTGTTTATTTCTCGCAAAGCGCATTTAATTTTACCTACACATCGTTTATTGGATGCTGCATCTGAAGCTTCAAAAGGAAAAGCTAAAATTGGTTCTACTTTAAAAGGTATCGGGCCAACTTACATGGATAAAACAGGAAGAAATGGTTTGCGTGTTGGAGATATCGAATTAACTGATTTTAAAGAAAGATACCGTTCATTAGCAGATAAACATGAAGCAATGATTGCTTTCTACGATGTAGATTTACAATACGATTTAAAAGAAATGGAAGAAGAGTTTTTTGAAGCTGTTAAAGCACTTAAAACCCTTACTTTTATTGATAGTGAGGAATTTTTGAACAATGCTTTAAAAGAAGGAAAATCTATTTTAGCAGAAGGTGCTCAAGGTTCTCTTTTAGATGTAGATTTTGGAACTTATCCATTTGTTACATCTTCAAATACTACTGCTGCAGGTGCTTGTACTGGTTTAGGAATTGCACCAAATAAGGTAAAAGAAGTATTCGGAATTTTTAAAGCATACACAACTCGTGTAGGTTCTGGTCCATTTCCAACAGAATTATTTGATGAAATAGGACAAACAATGGCAAAAGTAGGTAGCGAATTTGGTTCAGTAACTGGTCGTCCTCGTCGCTGTGGTTGGTTAGATTTAGTGGCATTAAAATATGCAGTACAAGTAAATGGTGTTACAGAATTATACATGATGAAAGGTGATGTACTTTCTGGTTTTGATACTTTAAAAGTTTGTACTGCTTATCAATACAAAGGTCAAGAAATTAAGCATCTTCCTTACAATATTGAACCAGAAAATGTGGAACCAGTTTACACAGAAATGAAAGGTTGGAAAGCTGATTTAACAGGAATGTCTTCTTATGAAGAATTACCACAAGAATTAAAAGAATACATTACTTTTATTGAACAAGAATTAGAAGTGCCAATTAAAGTAGTATCGGTTGGTCCAGATAGAACACAAACAATTATAAAATAATTGAAAAAACGCTCTAACTAGAGCGTTTTTTATTTATAAAATATTCTTAATAATAAAAGGCATTAGTTCTTTTTAATTATTTTTGACAAAATTTTAGTAGATTGAAAAATATAATAACATATATAATTTTTATACTTACTGCTTTACAAATAGTTGTAGCTCAAGAAAACAAAAAAATTATTGTTGAGAATTCTGATTTTGTCGACAGAAATCAAAACGAAATTCCTGGAGCTACAGTCTTTACAGGTAACGTTAGAGTGCTGCATAATGGGGTTAAAATTAATTGTAATAAAGTCTATTATTTTGATGCAGAAAACTATATTAAAGCTTTTGGTAACGTTAGAATAAATCAAGGTGATACCATTCAAATGAACAGTCGCTATGCGGAATATGACGGTAAAAAAGAATTAGCTTTCGCAACTGGCGATGTTTTTTTGCGTTCACCAGAATCTACTTTAACTACAGATACAATCTATTTCGATAAAAAAAATCAAGTAGCTTTTTATAACAGTTACGGAACCATAATTAATAAAGACAATACCTTAAAAAGTAAATCAGGAAGATATTACGTAGCTTCAAAAAAGTACCAGTTTAATACTAAAGTTGTAGTTACAAACCCAAAAGCGAAGATTGAAACAAATCATCTCGATTTTTACGAAAATTCGGGACATGCTTATGTTTTTGGACCTTCAACAATTACAAATCAAGGAAATGTAATTTATACCGAAAATGGTTTTTACGACACCAAAAATAATGTAGGAAAACTTCAGAAGAATTCTAAAATAACTTACGATAATAAAATTATTGAAGGAGACGATTTGTATTACGATCAATCCAAAAATTTTTCTCGAGCTATAAATAATGTAAAAATTACAGATACTATAAATAATATGGTTGCTCGAGGTCATTATGCCGAAATGTGGCGTGATACAGCAACTCGAAAAGATTCTATCATTTTAACTAAAAGAGCAGTTGTAGTAACTAAAGTAGAAAATGATTCTTTGTTTATGCATGGCAAAAAGATTTTGGTAACTGGTCCGCCTGAAAATAGAACTATTAGAGCCTTCAACAATGTAAGGTTTTATAAAACAGATATGAGCGGAAAATGTGATTCTATTCATTCTAACAATAAAACAGCTCTTACACAATTAATTGGTAATCCAGTAGTTTGGAATCAAGATAATCAAATGACGGGAGACCTTATGCACTTAATAGGGAATAACAAAACTCAACAATTAGATTCTTTAAAAGTGCTCAATAATGCCTTTTTAATTCAAAAAGATACATTAAGTGAAAATGGTTATAACCAAATTAAAGGAATTGATTTGTTCGGTAAATTTAAAGATAATAAGTTAAGCCAAGTTGATGTAAAGCGTAATGCTGAGGTTATTTATTATATGTATGACGATGATAATCAATTAATAGGTATAGATAAAAAGAAGTGTAGCGAAATTAATATGGAAATTGAAGATAATCAAATTGAAACGGTTACTGCAAAAAAAGATGTAGAAAGTCTTTTACATCCAGAAAATGAATTTCCAGAAAATGTTAGAAAACTAAGGGGTTTTATTTGGAGAGGAGATGAGCGAATTCGTTCAAAAGAAGATATTTTTCCAGAGGAAGAAAATATTATTCACGAACAAATTTTAATTGAAAGCAAGAAAAAATCTGAAGAAGAAGACGTTCCGATGGAAGTGCTGCCTGAAACTTTAGATTACGATAAGAATAATAAGAGTAATTAGGAATAAGTAATTAGTCAATAGTTTTATTTTTATGAGTAGTGAAAAAAATATTTTTAAAATTATAGTGAAATTTCATTATGATTAAATAACGAATTTTATTTTTTACAGTTAATAATACATATTTTTGAAAAATGAATTATTGAAAATAGAGATTGATTAACCTCAATTTTTAACTGTCTGTTTTTGAAAGAACAAAATTATTTAAACAAGAAAACAAATAGATAAAAAAAAATTTCACTAATTACTTTTTACTAATCACTCTTTACTAAAAAAAATGCTTAAAGACTTTTTTGAATATCAAGCCCAAACTTCCCCACATCCATTAGCAATGGAAATTTCTAGGGCAGAAGGAAGTTATATTTACGATACTAATAATAATGCTTATCTAGATTTTGTTGCTGGAGTTTCTGCAAATACATTAGGTCACCAACCTAAAAGAGTTAATGATGCTATTAAAGCGCAACTCGATAAATATTCACATGTAATGGTTTATGGCGAATATGCGCAACATCCAGCTACCGAGTTTTGTAAGTTATTAGCAGCTCATATGCCAGCTCCGTTGACTAAAACCTATTTGGTAAATTCTGGTACAGAGGCAATTGAAGGTGCTTTAAAATTAGCTCGTAGAGTAACTGGAAGAAGTCAATGGATTTCATGTTACAATGCTTACCACGGAAATACAATGGGAAGTATGAGTGTTATGGGCTTTGAAGAACGCAAACAAATTTTTCGGCCTTTAATTCCAGATGTTGATTTTATAACTTTTAATAACGAAGCCGATTTAGAGAAAATAACTACTAAAACAGCTGGGGTTTTATTAGAAACAATTCAAGGTGGTGCAGGATTTATACAACCCGAAAATGATTTTCTGAAGAAAGTTCGCCAACGATGTACGGAAGTTGGTGCAGTTATGATTTTAGATGAAATTCAACCTGGTTTTGGTCGCACCGGTAAATTATTCGGATTTCAAAATTACGATGTTGTTCCTGATGTTGTTGTAATGGGAAAAGGAATGGCAAGCGGAATGCCTGTTGGTGCTTTTACAGCTTCAGCAGAAATGATGGATTTACTAAGTCATGATCCTAAATTAGGTCATATCACTACATTTGGAGGACATCCTGTAATTGCCGCAGCATCATTAGCAACTTTACAAGAAGTTACGGAAACTAACTTAATGCAAGAAGCATTAGAAAAAGAACAATTATTTAGAGAGCTTTTAGTTCATCCCCTTATAAAAGAAGTTAGAGGAAAAGGATTAATGCTTGCTGCTATGACAGAAAGTCCTGAAATAACGAATCAGGTTATTTTAGAATGTCATAAAAGAGGCGTTATTCTATTCTGGCTTTTGTTCGAAGGAAAGGCAATTCGCATTACGCCACCGCTCACGATTAGTAAAGAAGAAATTAGAAAAGGTTGTGGCATTATTATTGAGGTATTAAATAGTATAGGTTAATGGTTTAGGGTTAATGGTAAAAGGAATGAAATTATACAAACCCTATAACCCATCACCTATAACCCTTTACCTAAAACTAAATTGTTAATTAAATTGTTTAAAACAATTTGTTGTAAAAACTTTATGCCCTGTTTAAATCCTTAATTTAGTTAAGGACAAAACCATAAACTGAAGTAGCTATGAGATTGAGTCACGATGAAGAAGAAAACAACCTTTCGTTATCCAAATTTGAATCGATGTTGAAAACCAATAAAGTTTTCTTTTTTGATTCAGAAGAGTTTGAAGATATTATTCTTCACTACATGGATACAGGCCGAATGAATTTAGCTAAAAGAGCTTTAAAATTAGGGCTAGAGCAACATCCAAAATCTACAGGATTAAGATTAGTTCAAGTAGAAATGTTGGTTTACGAGGATAAACTAGATTTAGCGGAAAGATTATTGCAAGAATTGTATGCAATAGAACCAACCAATGAAGAAATTTATATACAGCAAGCTCAAATTCATTCGAAGCGAGATCAGCATGAAAAAGCTATCGAAACTTTAAAACTTGCCTTGAAGTATACCGATGATTTAGCCGATGTTTATTCTATGATAGGAATGGAATATCTATTTATGGATGATCTGGAAAAGGCTAAAGATTATTTTATATTATGTTTAGAAGAGGACGATCAAGATTATTCGGCATTATATAATGTGGTTTATTGTTATGATTTTTTGGAACAAAATGAAAAAGCTATTGAGTATTTAGAAAGTTTTATTAATCGAAATCCCTACAGCGAAGTAGCTTGGCATCAATTAGGACGTCAGTATTATGCTTTAAAAAATTATGAAAAAGCTGTTTGGGCTTTTGATTATGCAACTATTATAGATGATACTTTTTTAGGGGCTTTTATGGAAAAAGGAAAGTCTTTAGAAAAATTAAAACGATATGAGGAAGCAATTGAAAGTTTTAAAACAACGATTGAATTAGATGATCCTACATCATTTGCTTTGTTAAGAATTGGTAAATGTTATGAACGATTAGGGAACAAAGAAAAAGCGCTTAAATATTATCATAAAACAGTTCATGAAGATCCGCTTTTAGATAAAGGGTGGATAGCAATTACTGATTTTTATATTCGCCAAAAAAACTTCCAAAAAGCTTTATATTATGTAAATAAAGCAATAGGTATAGATGGAGAAAATAGTTTTTATTGGAAAAGATATGCAGCTATTAATGAAGCTTTAAACTTCTATGAAGAAGCCGAGTTAGGTTATCGTAGAGCATTTGAAAGTGGCGATATAAATTTAGATACTTTTATATTGTGGTCAAATATGTTGCAATTTTTAGGTAAATTTGAAAATGGTGTTGAAATTTTATTGCAAGCTTCAGATGTATTTCCAGATGAATTTGAAATTGAATATCGATTAGCAGGTTTATACTACCTATTAGGTGAAAATGATAAAGGTAGGTTTCACTTGAGTAATGGTTTACGATTAAATTTTGCGAATCATACAATTCTTGAAGAGAATTTCCCATTTGCTTGGGGTAGTTCAGAAGTTCAAGCACAAATTGAAAAGTTTAGATTAAAATAACTTTTAATACTAGTACAAGAGTCATTCTTTAACTATTTTTGTTTTAGAATGACTTTTTTTATGACTATGAGAAAACTATTTCCAGATTATTTATTGATTACCTTAAAAGGTATAGCTATGGGAGCTGCCGATGTTGTTCCTGGAGTTTCAGGCGGAACTATTGCATTTATTTCCGGAATTTATCAAGAGTTAATTGACAGTATAAATAAAATTAACATTGGTACACTTAAGACTCTAAAAAACAATGGTTTTAAAGCAGCTTGGGGATCCGTAAACGGCAATTTTTTGTTAGCTTTATTATCCGGAATTGCAATTAGTGTTTTAACTTTTTCAAAGATTATTACCCATCTTTTAGAAACACAACCTATTTTAGTTTGGTCATTTTTCTTCGGATTAGTAATTGCAAGTATTGTTTTCATTTGGAAAGAAATAACGCATTGGCATTTAAAAGGAATAATAGCGTTATTAATAGGAACTATTTTATCTTATTACATTACTATTGCTGAGCCAACAAGCTCACCAGATAGTTATCCATATTTATTTTTATCTGGTTTTTTAGCGATAATTGCAATGATTTTGCCAGGTGTTTCAGGAGCATTTATCTTACTGTTAATGGGGTCTTATCAAACAGTAATAAGAACAATTAATCAATTACGTGAAGGTTTAACACAAATGAATACCGATTTGTTATTACAAGCGTTCACAAAATTAGCAGTTTTTGCAGGTGGAGCAATTTTAGGTTTAAAGCTTTTCTCAAGAGTTTTAACCTGGATGTTTGCACATCATAAAAATACTACATTAGCATTGTTAATTGGATTTATGATTGGATCATTAAATAAAATTTGGCCTTGGAAGGAAGTTTTAGAGACAAGAGTTAATAGTCATGGTGCGACAGTTCCTTTTATAGAAAGAAGTATTTTACCAATAAATTTTGTAGGCGAACCTAAAATTTTTGGCGCAATTATTATGGCAGTTATTGGATTTTTCTTAATTTTTGGACTCGAAAAATTAGCTTTTAAATTAGGTAAAACCAATTCGTAATGGGGAAAAATAAAAAACATAAAAAGCAGATAAAATATGGGTTAGTGGGTAGAAATATTTCGTACTCATTTTCTAGAAAGTATTTTAATGAAAAGTTTTCTCTTTTACATTTTGATAATTGCGAATATTTAAATTTTGATATTCAAACTATTAAAGAGTTTCCTAATGTTATTAGTGAAACAAAAGGTTTAAAAGGAATGAACGTTACTATCCCATATAAAGAAGAAATTATTTCATATCTAGACGGGCTTTCTAAAACTGCCCGCAAGATAGGAGCGGTAAATACAATTTCTATTTCTAAAAAGAAAAAGCTAAAAGGACATAATACAGATCATTACGGATTTAAAAAAGCTTTGTTACCACTATTAGAAAACCATCATAAAAAGGCTTTAATTTTAGGAACTGGTGGCGCAAGTAAAGCAATTGCTTATGCTCTAAGAAAAATGAAAATAGAATTTGATTTTGCTTCGAGAAATGCTTCAGAATATGAGTTTTCCTACGAAGAATTAGATGCAGAAGTTTTCAAAGATTATCAAATAATTATTAATACAACTCCGCTTGGAACACATCCAAATATAGAGTCGTGTCCGCCATTAAATTATGAATTGTTTACCAATAAACACATTGCATTTGATTTAGTTTACAATCCAGAAGTAACTACTTTTATGAGAAAAGCAAAAGAGAATGGAGCTAAGGTGCAAAACGGTTACGAAATGCTTGTTTTTCAAGCAGAAAAAGCGTGGAAAATTTGGAATAAATAATTTAACTAGAAACCGCGCTGTCTTTTTGCTTCAAAAAGTAAAATTGCAGCTGCCACTGAAACATTCATAGAATCAATTTCGCCCTGCATAGGAATAATTACGTTTTGCGTACTTTCAGTTCGCCAAATTTCAGTTAAACCAGTTGCTTCAGTTCCTACAACAATTGCAGTGGGTTGCGTATAATTTTCAACATGATAAGCATTTGAATTTTGAAGTGTAGCACTATAAAAGTTGATATTGTTTTCTTTTAAAAATTGCACAACTTCTTCGGAAGTTCCCGTTGCAATTTGTCGTGTAAATAAGCAGCCTACACTAGATCGTACAATATTTGGATTGTATAAATCTGTTTTAGGGTTCGCAATGATAACTGCATCAATATTAGCGGCATCAGCAGTTCTAAGTATAGCGCCAAGATTTCCTGGTTTTTCTAAACCTTCGGCTACTAAAATAAGCGGATTTTTAGATAATTTTAAATCGTTTAGTGCTAAAGATTTGGATTCAGCAACAGCCAAAATTCCTTCGGTAGTATCTCTATAGGCTAATTTTTGATAGACTTCTTTCGAAATTTCTATTTTCTCGGTTTTTGGAGAAATTGAAAAATTTTTTAGTTGTTCTTCCGAAAAGATTTCAGCTAAAAAAAGAATCGTTTTTAATGAATATCCGCCTTTTAAAGCCAATTCTATTTCGCGTTTTCCTTCAATTAAAAATTTTCCTTCTTGTTTACGAACTTTGGCTTTTTCTTGAAGTTGAACTAATGATTTGATAAACGGATTTTGAACCGATTCTATTTTTTTCATATTGAAAATTTATGCAAAGATACTTTTAATTATTTATTCTTTACACTTGAAAATAACATTCTAAAAGTAGTGAAATTTAGAGGAAACTCTAAAAATACATGAGCGAGGCTTAATAAATACAACCATTTTAATCCTAAATTGTAATTGTAGATATAAAGAGCTACAGAAATTATCCAAATGGTAATAATTGCAATCATTTTTAATTTCGTTGTTTTATGCCATTGAATTATTGATGTTTTAGAAAACCAATTTAAATAATGATAAGTATATGAAAATGCAATAAACCTCATAATTTGAATACCAATTGTAGAGGTAAAAACAGTATTTGAATTGTCTGAAAAAAAGTTAATTAAAGTTTGATTGATTTTTTCAAATGAATGATAATTTTCTTGAAGCTTTAAATTAGTAATGAAATTGAATTCTGAATGAACTGATGAGAAGATTAATAAAACAGCACATAATATAAAAGCGGCAATAGAAATTTTAGCCCATAAATTTTTAGTTTTTAGAGCACCAATTAAGATGAATAATCCTGTAAAAATAAAAACGTGAATTAAACTTGGTAAGAAAATAGAAAACACAATTTCAGTTTTTTCTTGAACTAAGGCAAATAATAAAATACTAATTATTAAACTGATTATGTAACCTATAAATTTACTTTGTTTAGTTTCATAATATTGCATTACAAAAGCTGAAAAGAATGCAAATGCTATAAAAACAGGTAGAAAAGTGCGGACATAATTTCTTAATGGGCTAAAAACAATGATTCCAATTATTAATAATGTTATGATTAAAACCCAATAATCATTTTTGCTTGTAGTGTAATAATTTTTTTGATGTAACCAATTAATTTCTGTTAGATAATGTAATGGTCCCAAAAAAGCATAAACAAACAGAAATAATTCGAATGGAATAAAAAAAGCTAACAAAGCTGATAACGACATCAAAAAAATATTTAGTTTATCGATTTTTATACTTGTTAGCATTATAAAATTCCTCTTGCTTTAATTTCTAAATATTTATTGATAGTATCTAATGTTAAATTTTCGGGTTGTGTGAGAACTGAATAAATTCCGTATTTTTTTAATTCATTTACAATAAGTCGTTTCTCGAAAGCAAATTTTTCGGCAATTACTTTATCATAAACTTCTTGAATATTAGTGGCTTTCTTTTGAATAAGTTCATTTAATTCGGTATTATTAAAGAACACTACAACTAATAAATGACTTTTTGCAATTCCTTTTAAATAAGGAAGTTGTCGGTGTAAACCATCGAGCGTTTCAAAATTTGTGTACAAAATAATCAAACTACGTTGGTTAATATGTTTTTTTACATCTACATACAATCGGCTAAAATCACTTTCAAAAAAATCTGTCTTAATGTTATATAAATTTTCCATGATTTGTTGCATTTGACTCAAACGTTTTTCTGCAACAATTCTGTTTTCGACCTTTTTAGAAAAAGCAAACATTCCAGCTTTATCGCCTTTTTTCAAGATTACATTCGATAAAACTAAAGTAGCATTAATGGCATAATCTAGTAAACTTAAACCATTAAAAGGCATTTTCATTACGCGACCTTTATCGATTACCATATACATATTTTGAGATTTCTCGTCTTGATATTGGTTTACCATTAATTCATTTTTTTTTGCGGTAGCTTTCCAATTAATGGTTCTTAAATCGTCTCCTTGCACATATTCTTTAATTTGTTCAAATTCCATAGTATGACCAATTCGTCTTATTTTCTTTAATCCGTATTGAAATAATTGGTTTGAAAATGCCATTAAATCATATTTTCTTAATTGTACATAAGAAGGATATGTAGGAACCATTTTTTGATCTTCATATACAAACCGACGGCTTATTAATCGTAATGGTGAAGCTACATAAACGTTTAATTTTCCAAAAAGATACTCCCCACGTTCTGTTGGTCTTAAAAAGTATTTAAAAGAATCTTTTTCATTAGCATTAACTTTTCGTTTTACTTCAAAATCTCTTTTTTGAAACTGAAAAGGAATTTCATCAATTACTTTTACCCAAACCGGAAATGAATATTTATTTTGTAAATAGATGGTTACATCATTTTCATCACCATTTGATAATTTTTCGGGTGTATTTCGTATTCCTGTTACAGCCTTTTTTGAGCTAAAAAGTAAAATAACATCAATTACTGTAAAGGTTAAAAGTACAAACAATAAATACCAACTTGCACTATAAAACATAGGGAGAAAGAAAGCCAATAGGAACAAAAAAATAACTCCCATTAGACAGTAAAAGAAAAAGTTGTTTAGGTATAATTGTTTGAAAAAGTTTTTCATCAATACATTAATTTTTATCTAGGAATTTCAACGGCATCTACAATTTGTTTAATTATTTCGGTACTGCTTATGCCTTCCATTTCGCGTTCTGGCGTTACTACAACACGGTGTTGTAAAACTGGAATTGCGGCTTGTTTAATATCATCTGGCGTCACAAAATCGCGTGATTTTAGAGCAGCAAAACCTTTAGCAGCATTCAAAATTGCAATTGAAGCACGCGGAGAAGCACCTAAATATAAAAAGGTATTTTCACGAGTATTTATTACAATTTTAGCAATGTATTCTACCAAATTTGGTTCTATAATGATTTGTTTTACGAGTTTTTGGAACTCAATAATGTTACTTTGAGAAATAATAGAAACAATATTTTCAAATTTATCACGACTTTGTAATTCGTTCTCTTTTTGAATAATATCAATTTCTTGTTGAAGATTTGGATAACCCACATTAATTTTAAATAAAAATCGGTCTAATTGTGCTTCAGGTAATCTATAAGTTCCTTCTTGCTCAATAGGGTTTTGCGTAGCAATTACTAAAAATGGTTGTTCTAAAACATAAGTTGTACCATCAGCAGTAATTTGTCTTTCTTCCATTACTTCAAAAAGTGCAGCTTGTGTTTTAGCTGGCGCACGATTTATTTCATCAATTAATACAAAATTTGAGAAAATAGGACCTTTTTTGAATTCGAAAGTAGATTTTGATAAATCAAAAACAGATGTTCCAATGATATCTGAAGGCATTAAATCTGGAGTAAATTGAATTCGACTGAAATCTAAGTCCAAAGTTTTTGCTAATAATTTTGCGGTTATGGTTTTAGCAACTCCAGGTACTCCTTCTAATAAAACATGACCATTTGCTAAAATAGAAACCAATAATTGGTCAATCATTTCATGCTGGCCTACAATTATTTTTGCTATTTCGTCTTTTACTTTATCTACACTTTCTTGCAAAGGCTGTAAATTTATTCTAGATTGAAAGTTTACACTTTCTTGTTGTTCGTTTTGTTCAAATGTATTTTCCATTATGAATAAAATTTTTCTATTAAATTATTTAACTCAACAACATCTGTTTCAGTTGCAGAAGATTGAGTTCTTAATTGTTTTATAAGTTGAATTAATTTTTCGATTTCTTGTAAATTTTTACCACTTTTTTGCTGTAATCGTTTGCAAAAAGTTTCATCTAAATTAAAAGTATCTAAATAATAATCGTTTCTAACTTTTTCTAAGAAGAAAATTATTTTTTTTTCAATGATATTCAAATAATCTTTTTCTTGATAATAAAGGTTACCAATGGTTTTAGTAAACTCTATTGTAGTATTTTTAAGAGGTGTTATAATAGGAATTATACGTTGTTTTCTTTTGGCATTAAAAATCATAAAAATAATTAAACCATAAATAGCTAAAAGCCATGCCGATTTTAAAGCTGGTTGACTTAACCAAAAGCGCAATGGAGATTGTTCTAACCCGTCACTTTCATATCGTTTAATTTTCCAAAAGACCTCGTTAGAAATTGGTAAATTACTTAAAACATCAGCGGCATAAGACTGATTATCCTTTAACAAGTAATAATTAGTGAATGTAATAGGTTGGCAATGAAGGTAAAAATTCCCATTTCCATAAGGTATTTTTATATAATTGGTTTGAACTTTTCCATTACTTCTTTTTTGTGTTCCTAATATTTGCGATGTACTATCAATTTCAGCAAAATAAGAAGCATTAATTCCTTTTTTAAAGTAAAACGAATTTTTCTTTTTAAGCATTTCAACATTCATTTGAATAGAATCGGTAAAAGAATTATCGTATTCCATTTTAAAATGTAAAGTATCAGCAAATATAGAAGGGAAGTCAGTAGAACTTAAAAAAATATTGTTACCATGTTTTGCAAAATATAAAAGTTCTTCTACAGATTCATCATCAATATCAAAGTTTCCGTTTATGTATAAAAAATTTCCTTTAATAGAATAAGTAGTGTCGCTATAACTATATTTTGAATCTAAAAATTCGTAAGGACTTTTGCCAAATTGAGTAATCTTTTGAGGTTTAAAAAAAGCCTCTGATTCGTTATTAAAAACATATAAACCAAAAGGAATTTTATCTTTAATGGAATAAGTTGGTGACCAATCTATAGGTTTAGGTCGGTTTGCGTCTATCAAGATAATACCAATCAAGATAGTAATTAAAATTCCGATATATACTTTTAAACTTCTAGACATGTATTATTTAATATTTTTAATAAAAGCGTTTTGTGCTTTTGAAAAATCTTCTTCATTTAATTCAAACTTACCATACCAACTGTATTCGTAGATATAAGATAAAAAGCGAAATTCTTTTTTTAATTCGCTATTTGAAATTTCTCTTAAATAATCGCTATTTGTTTTTTCGATATCCCATTCAATAATGTTCTTATCTGAAAGTGTTTTTAACAACCAGAGATAATAATAACGAACGGCAACACGATAATCTTTTTGTATTGTAGCATTTTTAATAATCGTATTAAAATCTATTGTATGAATGTTTTCTTCAACATTTTCGGTAACTAATATTTTCTTAGAAGATTTACCAAAAATCCATTTTCCTTCTTTTTTTAGAATAATGCGAACAATTAAATAAATTACGAATCCAATTATGGCAAAAGCCAAAATTTTAAAGAAGATTTCTAATCCGTTTAAAGCTCCACCAGTATCTGCAAAACTAAAAAGATCGCCAAGTTTTCTCCACACGGCTGCCCAAAATCTTTCCCAAGCAGAAAGATCAGTTTTAGTAACGGTTTCATATTGAAAATCGTTGCCTTTGTATTTGTCTTGAAAGTTTTCTTCAAATTTTCGTTGTAAATAAACAATAGAATCGTTGCTTTTTACAGCAAAAACTGAAAAAGGAGTTAGTATCGATAGAAGTAAAGTTGAACGTTTATTCTTCATTTGAACCAATGCTTTCTATTTCATTATTAACAGAAATATTTTCGTCAGCTTCTTTAATGCTGTAATAAATAATACCTTGATTAATTAATATTAAATTCTGTAATGTGTAATTGAATAAGATAGATATTGTCATTAGCACAGTTACAAATATCATGATAAATCCAAATGTTTCTTGAGCATTAGTTTCATTCAAATCTGGATTTGTAAACATACTCATTATTCCAAAAATATAGGGAATAAATGTTATAAGCGTTAAAATAATTTGCACAATTACATACATTATTGCTGTTGAACCTATTATAGGCCAAAACTTTTTTCCAATAATTTCATATCCTTTAAAAATTGCATCGAAATAACCAGAATTTGTATTGATATAGTGATAATAGCTTTGTGCAATCCAACTAGAAATAGCTGGAATTAAAATAAATAATAATGGAAACCCAATGATAACCATTATAAGTAAAAAAGTTATGAAAAATAAGATCATAAAAACTGGAATCAATACAAAAATCGAAATGATGAAAAATAAAATTGAGCGTCCAGCTTTTTGTTTTAATCTATCAGTAATTTCTTTAGTTGTAGGCGTTTTTCTTTCTTCTAATATTTTTAAATAAATTACTGGGAATGTGTAATTGATTACACTAACTAGAATTATAGCAAAAAACATTAATAATCCTAGACCAATAAATAATCCTAAGTTTGACATTAATTGTTCTACAAAAAAGTTAGGATTTTCATTGTTTTGAATTGCAGAAAACATGCCTTCGGAAAATATTTTAACAAAAAGAGAAATCAGCACAACAAGAATAAGTAATAAACCTCCATTTATAGTGAAATAACTTTTGAAATAATTTTTTCCTTCAATTTTAAAAAAGCTAATAGTATCGCTAATTAGCTGACTAAAATCTCTTTTTTTATAGAGTTGAAACATTTGCTTTTAACTTTTTATGAACTATAAACGGGTAAACTAAATAATAAAAACTTATAATGGATAAGGTTATAAGTATAATTGCGACACTCAAAAATGTAGGCATTGCTTTTGAAAATCTAGTAATGTAACCTTCAAGAAATCCGGCAGCAAATGTAAATGGCATCGTACTGATGAAAATTTTGAAACTTTCTTTAAATCCAATTTTAAAAGAGTTCATTCTTGATAAAGTCCTTGGAAACAATATACTTGCACCTAAAATAAAACCAGCTGCAGCTTCAATTACCATAGCAAAAATTTCCATAGAACCATGTATCCAAATGCCACGAACACTTTCCCAAAAAACACCTTCTTGATAAAAGAAATATTGGAACGAACCTAACATAATACAGTTATTAAACATGGAATAAAAAGTTCCTATTCCTACTAAAATTCCTGAGAAATATGAAAATGTACCAACTTTTAAGTTGTTGATTGTGATACCAATAAAACTTGCCCAATCGCTACTACTTTTGTAAACCGCAACAGGATCTCCTTCTTTAATGTTTTCTAATGTCATGTTTACATATTGATCTCCAAGAATAACTCTTACAAAACTTTCATCATTTTGCGCAGAAACTACACCCACAAGCGTAAGTAAAGTAAATGCTATAAATGCATATAATACATAACGGCGATATTGGTAAACCAATAAAGGAACTTCAGTTTTGAAAAAATATTTTAATCTATTGGTCTCTGTTCTTTTGGTTTTGTAAATTTTTTGATAAGTTTGAGTACCAAGATGATTTAAGTAAACAGTTGTTTTACTTTTTGGATAATAAGTTTGGGCATACGACAAATCATTCATTAAATGAATGTATAAACTGGCCAAATCATCAGGATTTTTTTTAGTTTTGCCATAAATAGCTTGTTCAAATTCAAGCCATTTTTCCTTATTTTGTTTAATAAAAGCAACTTCTCTCATGGAATTGCTAAAATAGAAATTAAGATGCAATTAGCAATCAATACAACCCAAAATGTTACATTAAATTTTCAAGTAGCCTCTGTTGGTGATAGAATTTTAGCACAAGTTATCGATACCTTAATTCGTTTGGCTTATGTTTTTGTCATAAACTTATCTGGTGTTTTAGATTTTTTACCTTCAAATGATGGTTGGGAAGTTATGGCTGTTGAAATTATAGTATATTCGCCTATATTAATATATTCACTTGTTTTGGAAAGTTTATGGGAAGGTCAAACTTTTGGTAAAAAGCTAATGAAGATAAAGGTTATCAAAATTGACGGTTATCAAGCTTCTTTTGTAGATTACTTAATTAGATGGATGTTTAGGATTATTGAATTTAATATTGCTATTATTGGTTTATTAGCCTTAATTTTTAGTAAAACCAATCAAAGGCTAGGCGATATGGCTGCAGGAACAGCGGTTATTTCTTTAAAAAATAATATCAATATTAATCATACCATTTTGCAAGAAGTAAATAATGATTATGTACCGACATATCCTTTGGTCATAAAATTATCAGATAACGATGTAAGAATTGTAAAAGAAACCTTTGAAACAGCTGTAGCTACGAGAGATTATGTAACTTTAATTAAACTTCGCGAAAAAGTAATACAAGTAACCGGAATTAAAAATGTCTCTGGTAACGATCAAGATTTTATTAGAACTCTCTTAAAAGATTACAATTTTTATACGCAAAATATGTAGTTTAATGGGTTAGATATAAATAACCCGTTAAAGCATTCGGATATTTTTCATCGTTTAAATGTAAAACATAAAAGTAGGTACCATCAGGAGCAAGTTTTGTTCCTATTCCATTTTCTATATATCCGTTCCAATCTGGTTTTGAATCATTTCCTATCCAAATTAACCTTCCCCATCGATTGTATATTTCTAATTTGTAGTCTACAAAAATATTGTGTAAACCTTCAATAAAAAACGTTTCATTAATTCCGTCATTATCAGCAGAAACAGCGTTGTAAATAACTGGCGGACAGTTTTCTGTCAATAATTGAAATGAAGTTATGGTGTAACATCCTAAATCATTTTCTACTCGAACAAAAATTTCCATTGGAGTAGATTGCGCTTCATAATCATTTGTAACCAAAATTTCATTAATATTTTGCTCGGCTTCTTCTTGGGTTTCATGAAATGAAACTGTTTGAGAATCATTTGTTTTTACCAGTATTTCATATTCCGAAAAATCAAAAATTCCTTTTGTAAATCCTATATTACAACTTAATAAATTTTCAAGAGAATTTACGTTTGGCGAAAGCCATTGCATGATTTCAAAAGTGTTACTATTGTTGTTTTCATTTATTTCACTAACAGCTAAATTATAATCTACTACAGCTATTAAATCGAAAAATTCTGTTGTAGAATTAGGTAAATTGATGACAATACTTCCCGATTCATTTCCGCCTATTGCAATTTCATCAAGAGTAGAAGTTGTAGCAATTAATTGATTGTCGATGTAAAAACCTATTTGAGTATTGGCAGGTAAAACTTCTGTACTATTAACATTAAAAACTGTGTAATTTACCAAAATGTTACCAGAATTACAGCTTGTACTATAATCATTAATTTCAATTGTAGCATCGGGTAATTGACTGTTTAATTTGGTAATAATGGTGTTTAGCATTACATAATCTTGACCCGATTCAAGTGAAACTGAAGCTGAAGTTGTACCAGGAACAATATAATTTTCTATGGAATAAACATCTAAGTCCATGTTGTACAATATTGAAGAATTTGTTTCGGTATTTGTTCCATTAAAAGCATTTGTAGAAGGATTCAAACTATTACTTAAGGTATTTGTAACGCCATTTGCACTAAATTTTAAACTTTCTAAATATTGAATGCCTCGATCGCCTTCCCAAGCCACAAAACCTATTTTTGCCCCAGTATTACTAATTAAATAAAGATTATTTAAATCTATTGTTTTTGAGTCAAGTATGCCTAAGGGACGATTGGGTGATAGGGTTTCTAAACCTTGATACACATTAATTTGATTTAAAGTTAAAGCAGGATTTTCATAAATGACTAAAATAGCCCAACCGGCAAAATGAGTGGCATTGGTCCAATATTGAGGAATTAGATAATTTAAATCGAGATCAGATAATGTATAAGTTCCGTTTCCTGTACTTTGAACAAAAGAAGTGATGTCTTTGTAAGCACTAAAATAATTAAGGCTATCAGCAGTTCCCACCGTATTGTATAAAATATCAGCAGTAAAATCAATACCATTTAATTTTACATCGACATCGCCTGTTCCCATTCCTGCCCAATATAAATAAGCAGCAACTATATTATCATTAGGCTGTAATGATAAATTAGATGAAGATGTAGTATAAAGAAAAGTAGGCGAATAAGTGGTGTTTTCAGAAGGATTTAAAGTATTACCAATAAATGTAAAATCATATCTACCATTCCATTGCGAAAATAAAGTTACATCTTGTGCCATTACAAATTGAAATGTAAACAAGCAGAAAAAATAATAGAGTAGGTTAATTTTTTTTCGCATAGTGCAATAATTGTTAGTACCAAGATAGTAAATAAAATAATATTTTAAGATTTTCGTTTTATTACTCGGTTTATTATTAGTAATTTTCGGCATTAATTCTACTCATTTGAAAAAATATACTGTAGTAAAATATTCTTCTCTACACTATACCATTTGGAACAATTTTGTCTCCCAAGCTAAAAATGCTACCTTTTTGTTTCATCGCGATTTTATGGAATATCACAGCAATAGATTCGAGGATTTTTCACTTTTAGTTTTAGATGAAAAAGAGAATGTATGTGCTGTTTTACCTGCAAATAGACTTGAAAATGATGTTTATTCACATCAAGGATTAACTTATGGCGGATTAATATTAAATAAAAAAGCGAAACTGATAGAAGCAATTTCAATTTTTAAACAAGTACTTTCTTTTTTAAATAAAAGTGAAATTAAAAGACTAGAAATTAAAGTTATTCCTTCAATATATAACGATTTACCCGCAGATGAGTTAGAATATTTAGCTTTTTTATGTGAAGCAAAATTAATAAGAAGAGACATTCTTTCTTCAATTGATTTACAATCGCCATTTAAAATTTCTCAAACTCGTAAAAATGAAATTACAAAATCAAAACAATTAGGTTTTGAAGTAAAAGAAGTGGAAAGTTTTGAGGATTTTTGGAACCAAATTTTAATTCCGAATTTAGAACAAAAGCATCAGGCGAAACCCGTTCATACATTGGAAGAAATTACATATTTAAAAGAAAAGTTTCCTAAAAATATTCGTCAGTTTAATGTATATTTAAATAACGAAATAGTAGCAGGAACAACAGTTTTTGAAAGCAATAAAGTTGCTCATTCACAATATATTTCGGGTAATGGAAATCAACAAACTAATGGGAGTTTAGATGTGCTTCATCATTATTTAATAACAGAAGTTTTTGTAACAAAAAAGTATTTTGATTTTGGAATTTCAAATGAAAATCAAGGCAAAAAAATTAATAAAGGATTATTATTTTGGAAAGAAAGTTTTGGAGCTAGAACTGTAATGCAAAGTTTTTATCAATTTGAAACGGAAAGTTTTGAGAAATTAAATTCGGTTTTTATATGATAAAGTTTCTCGATTTACATAAAATTAATAAGCCATTTGAAGCTAAATTTCAATTAAAATTCCAACAATTTTTAGATAAAGGTTGGTACATTTTAGGCAATGAAGTTCAACAATTTGAAATTGATTTTGCAAAATATTGTGGTTCAAAATATTGTGTTGGTGTAGGAAACGGATTAGATGCTTTAGTATTAATTTTTAAAGCCTATATAGAATTAGGTCATCTTCAAAAAGGAGATGAAGTTATTGTACCTGCAAATACCTATATTGCTTCTATTCTTGCAGTTTTACAAACCGATTTAGTACCAGTTTTGGTTGAACCAAAGTTGGAAACATACAATATCAACCCAGATTTAATAGAAGAAAAGATTACTTCTAAAACGAAAGCTATTTTACCAGTTCATTTATACGGACAGTTATGTGAAATGGATAAAATTATGGAAATTGCATATAAACACAATTTATTGATTGTTGAAGATGCCGCACAAGCGCATGGAGCTCTTTTTAGTACTCACAATAGTAAACACCATGAATTGTCAGTTCGAGCTCAGTCGAGAACTCAAGCTTTTAGCTTTTATCCCGGGAAAAATTTAGGATGTCTTGGTGATGGAGGTGCAGTAGTTACAAATGATTTACAATTAGCGGAAACCATAAAAAAACTAAGAAATTATGGTTCTGAGAAAAAATATTACAACGAATTACAGGGTGTTAATTCGAGATTAGATGAATTACAAGCTGCATTTTTAAATGTAAAACTTCCTTTATTAGGAGAAGAAAATCAAAAGCGAAGAATAATTGCTAAGCGCTTTTTAAGTGAAATAGCAAACAACAAAATTGTTTTACCATTTTGGGACGGAACAGATAATCATGTTTTTCATTTATTTGTAATTAGAACAGAAAATAGAGACGAATTGCAAAGTTATTTAAGTTCGAAAGGAATTGAAACAATGATTCATTATCCCATTCCGCCGCATAAACAACAAGCAATGAAAGACTGGAATCATTTATCGTTTCCTATTACAGAGAAAATACACAATGAAGTGCTAAGTATTCCTATTTATGGTTGTTTAGAAGAAAATGAGGTAACTATTATTGTTAAGGCTTTAAATGATTATTAATGAATTTTTTAAGAAAAATTAAATATTATTTGTTTGTAAAAACTAGAATTCTGAAATATCAATTTCTTTCAGATAATAATACCATTGGAGAAAGGCCTATAAAAGTTGCCCCCGTTTTATTTTCTGGTAAAGGTAAAATTCATTTGGGGACGAATGTTCAATTTGGTTACCATCAATCGGCTAATTTTTATTCTCATTATAGTTATCTTGAAGCTAGAACAACCCAAGCTGAAATTATATTCGGGAATAATATAATTATTAATAACGCTTGTAATATTGTAGCGATTGAAAAAATTACTATTGGAGACAATTGTATCATCGGACTTAATTTTTCGGTTTTAGATAGTAATTTTCATCATTTAGAGCCACATAAAAGACATGATAAAAATCCGCCATCAAATCCAGTTAAAATTGGAAATAATGTTTTTATAGGAAACAATGTAACTATTTTAAAGGGAGTTGAAATTGGTAATAATGTCGTAATAGGAAATAATAGTGTGGTAACAAAATCTTTTCCTGAAAATACAGTAATATCAGGAAATCCGGCTCAAATTATAAAAACAATATAATTATGGATATTGTTATTAAATCTTTTAATAGGGCATATTATCTTGATAGATGTTTAAAAAGTATTGAACTATTTGTAAAAGGTTTTAACGGTAATATCTTAATTGTAGATGATGGAACACCCAAAAAATATTTGCAATTACTTCAAAATAAATATCCTTTTGTTAAAGTTATTCCTACAAAGAATTATTTGTATAAATCGAATAAATTAAAATCTAAAGAATATACTTTTAAGAAGAATATACCAGTTGCCGATTGGAGTAGAGTAGTAGCTTCGGTTTCGGATTATGTACTAATTTTAGAGGAGGATTTTTGGTTTACAAAAGAATTTAATTTGGCTGAAACAGAGCAGACTTGTAAAGCTGAAAATATAGCTTTACTTAAAATGTTTTGGCTTCAAAATAATGTTTTGGTACAAAGTAAAAATGAAAAGACTTTTGGGAATGTTATTCTTTATGAGCCAGATGTTGTTACAAAAAATTCATTTTTGTATCGATTAGTGTTTGCTAAGCACAATAAACTATTAAGAAAGTTTTTTACTTTACTAGGTTTTTATAGTAATGAAAAAGAATTAAATTATTATAGTTTATATTCTGTAGCTGGAGCAATTTTTAAAAAAGATTATTTTTTGCATATTTGGAATAATGCTTCCGAAAATGTAAATGAAAAAGAACAAATTATTAAATCATTAGAATTTTTTAATAATTCAAAGCAGCAACGTTTAGCAAAAACCAAAACAGAACCATTAACTACAGGTTTTATATCTTCGTCATTTGAAAAAGTAAATGGAGATGAATTTTCTATGCACGATTTTAATGTTACTTTAAATGAATATTGGTTTTATAATCAAAATGCTTTCTTAGAAGATTTTGAGGAGGATATTTCAACAGATTTTATCCAATCAATTTTAAAGGAAAAATGTAAATCTGATAGATATATATCAGAATGGATAAATTGGGTAAGTAATTTTAAAGAATCTTATCGAAAAATAGGTTGTATAGTTAAGTAATGAATAGTAACAAAAGTTTTCATACTATAATATTTAAAAACACGGGTTTGTTTGGTTTGTCTCAAATCATACGAATTGGTGTTAAATTAATTTCCAATAAAGTTGCTGCTATTTTTTTAGGACCAATGGGAATTGGAATTATAGGTTTACTTGAAAATATTATTGGAATTATTCAAAGTGTTACTGGTTTAGGAATTGCATCCAGTTCTGTTAGGGAAATTGCAATTGCAACAGAAGAACACAGCGAAAAGCGATTAATTAAAATAATTTATCAATGGGCAATTATTACTGGAGTTTTAGGAGCAATTGTTTTATTGATATTTTCAAAATATATCACTTTCGAAGTTTTTGAATCGTATGATTACTTAAATTGGATTTTACTTTTGAGTCTATACTTCATTTTTAGTTCAATTGCATCTATTCGTTTAGCAGTGTTGCAAGCAAAAAAGCAAGTCAAAACAATTGTTAAGTATCATATTTTTTGTGCAATTACTTTGGCAATATTAGCTGTTACTCTGTATTATTATTATGGCAAAAGTGGCATCATTCCCTTTTTTATAGGTTCTGTTTTTATTCAGTTTTTATTTAGTTATTTCCTCTCAAGAAATATTGAAATTACCACTAGTAAAATTCCTTTCAAAGATGTTTTAAATGAAGGAATGCCAATGGTAAAATTAGGTATAGTAATGTCTATTGGAGCCATTATTGGCCAAATTTGTTTTTATATTATTCGATGGTATTTAAAAGAAGAACAGTCAATAGAAATTTTAGGTGTGTACCAGGTAAGTAATACTATTTTGGTAGGATATTTAGGTTTAGTTTTTTCCGCAATGTCAAACGATTTTTATCCTCGATTGTGTAATTATGATAACGATTTAAAAAAATTCAATGATTTAGTAAATGATCAAACAGAAATAGCTTTATTAGTTATTGTTCCAGGCGTTATTTTACTTTATTTGATTTCACCATTTTTAATAAACTTACTTTATACAAAAGATTTTATTCCGGTTTTAGAAATTTTTGTTTTCGGATTGTTTGCAATTATTTTAAAAGCTGTTGTATGGCCAATAGGTTTCATATCATTAGTAAAAGGAAATAAATGGCTCTATTTTAAACAAAATTTATTAGGAGATTTTATAAACGTTATAGCATCTGTTTTTTTGTTTTATAAACTTGGCTTAAAAGGTATTGGTATTGCTATGTTTTTGATGTTTTTAATATCAGGAATTTACAATTACTATGTTGCGGTTAAGTATTACAATTTTAAATTTAGAAAAGATACTTTAGAAATAATTATATTTTCATTGATTTTAGGTACAATTGTTAGTACTTTTGGTATGTACGTAGGTTTTAGTTTAACCAATCCAATTACAATTATCTTATTATTGGTTTCAATAGTTTATTCTATTTTTCAGTTAAACAAAAGACTAAAATTTTTTAAATAAATGATTGGTAAAATTATTAGTATTCCAAAAATAGAAGATCCAAGAGGAAATTTATCTGTTATAGAAAAAGAGGTAATTCCTTTTGATATCAAAAGAGTCTATTATTTATATGATGTCCCAGCTGGAGCAAAAAGAGGAGGACATTCTCACATGAAAACAAAAGAGGTTTTAGTTGCGCTTTCAGGTAGTTTTGAAGTAGTTCTTAAAGATGGCATTGATACTGAAATTTACACGCTTAATAAACCTTTTGAAGGATTAATTGTTAATAAAGGAGTTTGGCGAGAATTGCAAAATTTTTCTTCTGGAGCCGTTTGTTTAGTTGTTGCTTCTGAAGTTTTTGAAGAAGAAGATTATATTCGAGATTTTGAAGATTTTTTAATTAAAAAATAGATTTTATATAGGCTTTAATCATCAATTTAAAAAGTTGAAATGTAAGTTTCCATTCTCTTGCTGTAATGAATTTATGCATTTCAAATTTCATTCGATTAAGAACAACTTTATTTTCATTCTTAGTTTGATTTAAATCTAAAATTTTTTTAAAAATTTGTAAAGTTGATTGGTGTAAAAAATGAGTTTTAGCGTTATTTTTTTTCAAAAAATGAGCGCTTAAAGAGTTTTCCAGTTCTCTTTTTTCGGCTAAAACGTCATCAATGTATTCAACCTTAAAATTCCGTGTAATTCTAACCCAAATATCTAAATCTTCATAGGCTAAATTTTCGTCATATCCTCCAAGATTTCTAAAAATACTTGTTTTATATAAAGAACATAACGAACCTAATTTTACACTTCTACTTATAACCATTTTATAAACATCTCCACTTTCTGGTTTTTCATTCGAGTTAAAATAAATACTTTTAAATTTTCTGTTTTCATCTACTAAATTAAAATTTGCATAGACTAATCCTAAGTTGTCGTATTTAGAGTTTATAAAAGTTGTAACTTGTTTAAAAATACAATGCGGAAGTAATATATCATCAGCAGCCAAATCGATTATAAATTCTCCTTTAGCCAATTCAAAAGCATTGTTAAACGTCTTGTTGCTTCCTAAATTTTTATTATTTTTTATGAAAATAATATTTTGATGATTTTGAAGCCAATTTTCAATTACAGAAACTGAATTATCTGAACTACAATCGTCAGAAATAATAAGTTCAATATTAGGATAATCTTGGTTTATGACTGAGTTTAATGTTTCCACAACATATTTCTCATGATTGTAACACAAACAAATTACCGTAACTAAAGGTTTATCTTGCATCAGTTCTTTTAGAAAGTTTCTATATTTGTTACGAATGTAATTATTAGACAGTGAATACACAAAAGAAACCACTTAAAATAGCAATTGTAGCTTATGACCTTCAGCCAGGTGGTTTGTCAAAAGTTATTGTTGAGGTTTTTAAAATGCTACAATCGGAATATACGGTGAAGTTGTTGTTGTTCAATAATACAGAAATTTTACACGAAAGTATTCCGAATATAAAAGTTCAAATCAAAGATTCACTTATTTCCCGTTTTAATAAATATTTGCGATTAAAACAGATTTTAAAAGAAAATAAATTCGATTTTATTTTAGATTTTAGATATAGAATAAACCCTTTAACTGAGTTTTTTTGGACCAAATTTATTTACAACGGAAATCAAATAATTTACACCATTCACAGTTCTAAATTAGAAACCTATTTACCAAAATCAACTTTTTTAACCAAGTTTTTTTACGGCGATAGTTTTAAAATAGTTTGTGTTTCTAAAGGAATTGAACAATCGGCTAGAGAAAAATTTGATTTAAAAAATCTGGTTACCATTTATAATTCCATTTCAATTGAAAATAAAACTGAAACTGAATTTAATTTTATCGAGAATCAATATATTTTAGCAATAGGAAGATTTGAAAAAGTAAAGCAATTCGATAAATTAATTGTAGCGTATTCGAGATCAAAATTGCCTTCAAAAAATATAAAATTAGTAATTGTAGGTAACGGAACACAATTTGAAGCTTGTCAAAAATTAGTCAGAGAATTACATTTAGATGAAAGTGTACAATTAACGGGTTACCTTGAAAATACCAAAGAATTGTATCAAAATGCGTTACTAACGGTTTTATGCAGCAAGCATGAAGGTTTTCCAATGGTTATTCTAGAATCCTTGACGGCAGGAATTCCTGTTGTGAGCTTCGATTTGGAAACAGGCCCAAGTGAAATTATTTTAGATAAAAACAATGGATTATTAGTCGAAAATCAGAATTTTAACAAATTAATCGAAGCAATTGAAACCTTAGTTTCAAATAAAGAATTATACAATTTTTGCCAGTCTAATACAATTACTTCCATTGAAAAATTTAAAACAGAAAATATTAAAGAAGATTGGTTAAAGTTATTCGAAAACTAATTAGTGATAAATAGAAAAATCAATTCCCTTGCTTCGTAACCAATGTTTTAATTTTAGCAAAACTCGTAAAACTAAAGGAGGTGTTTTTAAAAGAATTTTCGTTTTCCATGGAATAACAGAAGTTACATTTTGTAAATACCTATCAGATGTTTTAATGTCTCCAAAAACTCTAAAATTTACAGCATATTCAACTCTATATAAATCCAGAAACTCTTTTAAGCTTTTGTTTTTTTCTTCATCAAGTCTAAATTGGTTTAAATCGAGTAGTTTTTTCTTTGTAATAGGTGTCTTCGATAAATGATTATTGCTTGAAAAATCATATTGCATGGTCATTCTGTTCGTTATAGCAACAGGAAAATGAATCGCTATTTTTGTAAAAAGTTCTAAATCTTGTCCACTTGAAACGTCGGTGTTAAAGTTATACTTGTTTAAAATACTTTTCGGTATACTTACGGCAGAAGTTAGTCCAATTCTATAATGCAAACTTGCTTTAAAATAATCAATTACAATTCCTCTAAAATCATTTATGAGTTCAGGTAAATAATTAATAGTAATTGTTTTATTGTTGGAAATTTTCATAGTGTAACGACTACAGTACATGCCGCAACCTGGAAAATCAGTATAAAGTTGAAATAATTCTTCTAAATGATTGGCTTCCCAAATGTCATCAGCATCTAAAAAAGCAATTAATTCTCCTCTCGCTTTTTCAATCCCCAAATTTCGAGCAGCTGCGGCTCCTTTGTTTTTTTGATGAAACAAAAGAATTCTTTCATCTTTAAAATGCTCAACAATTAAAACTGAATCGTCAGTCGATCCGTCATTTACAATGATAATCTCAAAATCAATAAAAGTTTGATTTATGACAGATTCAAGAGTTTTACTAACGACAAAACCTTTGTTATAAAGCGGTATGATAACGGATATTTTTGGCATTTAAAATGATTTCAATTTTAAAATCAATAATAGTAACAAAAGTAGTATTTTTGAACTCTCATGCAAGAAAAGATTCTGAATATAGTAAGTTTTGACAATCCATTTCCGCCTTCTTATGGTGGTATAATAGATGTTTATTACAAAATTAAGGCTCTGCATCAAATAGGATATAAAATTCATTTACATTGTTTTGTTGCTGAAATTCCCGAGACATCAATAGAACTTCGGAAAATCGTAGCATCGGTTTATTTTTATGAAGCCCAACCTAAATGGTTTCATTTATGGAATAGTTTGCCAATTTCTGTGATTTCCAGAAGTAATCCTGATTTGGTTAATAATCTACTAAAAAATGACGCACCTATTTTGTTTGAAAGCCTTAAGACTACTTGTTTGTTGCAAGATATCAGATTAAAAAACAGAATCAAACTATTGCGCTATCACAATATAGAGCATCTTTATTTTAAAGGAATTGCAAATAGTGAGACTTCTTTATTGAAAAAAATACTTTTCTATATTGAATATAAAAGATATACTAAATACGAAGGTGTTCTTGAGCGTTTTGATGCGGTTTTAACTTTATCAAATTATGAACATGAATATGTTTTAGAAAAAAATAAAAATTCGGTTTATATTCCAGTTTTTCATGGAAATAATGAAGTAGCAGAACTTTCTGAATTTGGCGAATATGTGTTTTATCATGGTGATTTGAATACAGCAGATAACAGAAGAGTAGCATCTTATTTAATTGAAGTTTTTAAAGAAATACCAAACTTAAAACTGATTATAGCTTCGGGGAGTCATCAAGACTTGATTAATAAAGAAGCTAAAGACCAACAAAATGTTCGGTTTGTATTACTAGAGAATTTTGAGCATTTGAAAGAGTTACTAAACAAAGCACATATTTGTATTTCTTGGTCATTTCAAAAATCAGGAACTAAACTTAAATTAATGAATGTATTATTTAATTCCCGTCATTCCATTATTAATGAGAATATAATTGATGATGAAGCTGTTGTTTCTTTATGTTCTGTAGTTCAAAATAAAGAAACATTAAAAGAAAAAATATTATTCTTGAATCAACAACCATATTCGGTTTTTGAAATTGGAAAAAGAAAAGCAATACTTGAAAATCAAATAAATGATCTAAAGAATGCTTTGAAAATTGAAAATTGTCTTCAAAAACTATAGAAAGATAAAATAATTAATATCATTATTTGATTTTGTATATTTGGTTATAAATTTTTTCTGATGAACAGAGTTGAAATAGCCGATATAATTGTATTCAAAATAGAACACAACATAGATTATCTTAAAAAAGAATTTAAAAAGTCTGCTGCTGGAATAGGCTATTTTTTTGTAGACGACTTATTACCTTATGAGTTAGCAACCCAATTAGCTGGTAAATTTCCAAGTTCAGACCAAATGGTTTTGAAAAAAAGTTTGAGAGAAGATAAGTTTATTGGTGTTCAAATGAATCAATACGACACACTTTTAGAAGAAACTATTTATGCTTTTCAAGACGAACGAATTGTTCGTTTAATTTCTGAAATTACAGAATTACAGCATATTTTTCCTGACGAAAAACTATATGCAGGCGGAATTTCCTTAATGAAAAAAAATCAGTTTTTAAATCCACATTTAGATAATTCTCACGATAAAGACCGTGAAAGATGGCGCGTGTTGAATTTGTTGTATTATGTTACACCAAATTGGGAACTTGAAAATGGAGGAAATTTAGAACTTTGGCCAAATGGATTAAAAAATAAACCAGTAGTAATTGAAAGTAAGTTCAATAGATTAGCCGTCATGGCAACTCATAATAATTCGTTGCATTCTGTTTCCCCTATATTAGAAAATGTAGAGCGTCGTTGCATTTCCAACTATTATTTTTCTAGTGCCCCCGTGCGATCAGACGATACGTTTCACGTTACTTCTTTTAGAGGAAGACCTGAAAATAAAATAGCAGATATGGTTTTACAAGTAGATACCTTCTTGCGTATGGGAATTCGAAAAATATTCAAAAAAGGAATTAAAGAAAACCCACATTATTATAAAAAAGAATAGGAAAACTAAACTGTTCTTTGTACAACTTCAAATACTTTTCCTTCGTCAAACTTTAATGTTTTTGAAGGATATTTTAATAATAAAGCATAATCGTGTGTTGCCATCACAATT
>JACXVH010000435.1 GCA_014763515.1 Flavobacteriaceae bacterium | reverse complement strand
TACGTTAAATTAGGAGTGTTATCCCAGCAACTGTTATAAATAGTATTAGATGCCACATGTGGGTAACCATTATTTATTTTAACCGTTACTAAATTTGGAGATTGTTCACAGGCTAACCTTCTAAAAACAGGATTGTTTGAAAAATCTAACTCGGTTACGTTTGTACCACCACAGATACAAGTATCTAAGGCAGGTAAACTCGAGAAATCTATGGTAGTTAATGGATTACCCCCACAATTTATAAAATAAAGTTGGTTTAAACCACTTACATTTAAGCTTTGTAATTGATTATTATTAACAGTTAGTGTTTGTAAATTGGGGGAGTTGCTTAAATTAGCATGGGCTATTTGATTTGAACGAATTACACAATAGTATAAATTTATAAAATATTCAATACCAGTTATATCAGTAATATTGCCTGAAAGTATTTGTAATTGATAAACTGGAAATACTTCGCTTACTTCTATTTCACCATCATCGTTAGCATCAATTTTTACCCCACCAGCAATAAGGTTAGTTGTGTTAGATTGTAATAAAACGGCTTTAAAAACAGGGTCAGGGAAATTAATAATTTGAGCATTACTATAACAACTTAGTAAAAAAACTAGTAAAAAAATAAACTTTTTCATAGTGCAATTTTTTAATGGGACTAATTAATATAGTTTTTAAGATTCTGAATCACCTGCAAACAGGTGTTCAGAATGACAAAGTTACCTTTTTTAAAGTCTTTTGTTTTATTGTTTTACCAATTTGTTGGTATAGGTTGTGTTATTAATTGTTGTTTTTACTATATAAGTACCTTTTGGTAAACTGTTCAAATAGAGCCCATTAAATCATAAACCTTAACTTGTCCCGTTGCAAATTTTTCTTCAAAAGTTAAGGTGTAAATACCATCAATGGAAGGATTTGGATATACTTTAACAAATATTGTCAGGGTTTGCTATTCTATTTGCAAAAACATAATTAATATCAATATAAGCCCATTCACAAAAGGTAGCCACTCCATTATGATTCACACACATTTCATATATTAATTGATAACCACGCTGGGGTAATGTTGGCATAGGTGGTTGGTTCGTGTTGCTGTATGGTGGACGGTTCATAATATTTCCATTATCTGTATCAAGGTAATAATATGGATTTTGCGGACTGGTAAGTTCGTGTAAGGTTACTTTGTTTTCCTCGGTTAGATCACCAATTTCCGCAGCAATATAAGTATCACAATCGCCTGTTAAGCTGGTTCTTACATAGCTATCGGTTAATACGTTTACACTGCCGTTTACATAATAGCTAGGGTTGGCATTACTTGCATTTTCTATCCAAATATTTGAGGTATGAGGCAATGCTTTAGGTGATATTCCAAAGTTTAAGCGGTAATGTCCGCTTGCTACTGTTGGGTTTTGTATAGAACGCAAGTTGTAATACAGTTTTCCTTCAGTATGCATATCAAAAGGTGGTGTCCCTGCAGGGAAGGTTACGGTTCCATTTGGGTTAATAATACAACCATATGGTATGGGACCTATAGGTTCTATAGTTACATTTGATGCTGAACATGGAACACCATTAATTAAACAAGGCTCGCAACCTCCATTAACATTATTTGCACTATGATTAAAGGCAGTATATGTTGTGGTTTGCGCTTGTGTTTCGTGGTAACAAATATCAAAATCTAAGTAAATTTTGTCGCAGTTTTGAATTGTAGTTGCTAAAATATACGTAAAATTACAAGGATTTCCAGCAACCCAACCACTTTCTCCTCCAGTATTGGTTAGTGTTAT
>JACXVH010000080.1 GCA_014763515.1 Flavobacteriaceae bacterium | reverse complement strand
CCGTCGACTTATGCATAATATTCCTTTTCAACTGATTTAGCACGAACCATTTCACTCATCATGCCATCTGTTGTTAGCATTAGTAAACCTTCCGAATCTTCGTCCAAACGACCAATTGTCATAGTTCCTTCTGGAAAAGAATACAATTCGCCCAGCAAACGTTTGTTACGCTTCTTTTCGTAAATAAACTTACTCAAAAAACCGTGTGGTTTGTGTAGTATAAAATGTTGATGTGCCATGCCGAAGTTTTCTCAAAAATACATTTTTCATTTTATGTAAGGGAGAATTTTTAAATTGATTAATTTGCTTAAATTTACATTTGAAATTTAACTTTTGTATGTCGCAAACAATTTTAGTAATCGCCGTATTTATTTTAGCATTAGCTATCGGTTTTTACATTGGTAAATTACTTACCAAAACCCAAGCATTATCCGCAACTTCAGGTTTAGAAGAACGCATTAATGGTTTATTAAGTCAAATAGACCAACTGAAACAACAGTTTCAACAAGAAAAAAGTCAGTTTGAAAAAAATATAACTCAAGTTACTTCTGAAAAAGAAAACCTTCAAAAAGAAAAAGAAGAATTAGCAATTCATTTGGCTAAAAAAGAAAATGATTTCGACAATTTATTGGAACGAAATAAAGAACAAAAACAAGAATTAACCGAAATTCAGGAAAAATTCACTAAAGAATTTGAACTGTTGGCGAATAAAATATTGGAAGAAAAAACCAATAAATTCACCGAACAAAACAAAGAAAACATGAAAACGATCCTGAACCCGCTTCAGGAAAAAATTCAATTGTTTGAGAAAAAAGTAGAAGACACTCATAAAGAAAGTATCGATTATCATGCTGCGCTTCGCCAACAAATTCTAGGTTTAAAGGAAATGAACGAGCAAATGAGCAAAGAAACCATTAACCTAACCAAAGCATTAAAAGGCGACAGCAAAATGCAAGGAAATTGGGGCGAATTGGTTTTAGAACGCGTTTTAGAAAAATCAGGCTTAGAAAAAGGTCGCGAATATGAAGTCCAACAAAGTTTTACCACCGATGAAGGCAATCGTATTCAACCCGATGTTATCGTAAATCTTCCGGATGGCAAGAAAATGGTGGTCGATTCAAAAGTTTCATTAACCGCTTATGAGCGTTATGTAAATGAAGACGACGATACTTTAAAAGTAAATTTTTTAAAAGAACACGTTAACTCGATTAAACGTCACGTAGAACAATTGGGCGACAAAAACTATCAGGATATTTACCACATGGAAAGTCCAGATTTTGTTTTATTGTTTATACCAATTGAACCTGCATTTGCTCTTGCTTTACAAGAAGACAGCACTTTGTACAACAAGGCTTTTGAAAAGAATATTGTGATTGTAACACCATCAACCCTTTTGGCTACACTTCGTACTATTGACAGTATGTGGACGAACCAAAAGCAACAAGAAAATGCTATTGAAATTGCACGCCAAGCCGGAGCTTTGTATGATAAATTTGAAGGTTTCGTTCAGGATTTAATTAGAATTGGCAAAAAAATGGACGAAGCAAAAAGCGAATATGGAAGTGCCATGAATAAATTAGTAGAAGGAAAAGGTAACTTAGTTACAAGTGTTGAACGTTTGAAAAAAATGGGAGCAAAAGCTAAAAAATCTTTACCAGAGGCTGTTTTAAAAAGAGCTATAGAAAATGACGATAACATCTTAGAAGAAAACTTATGAATGTAATTAAAAAAATATTTATCTATTTCGTTTTATTTTTTGCTTTAGGAACAATAGCATACATAAGTTTTGTATATTATATTCCTTACAGTGAAGGAGTTCGATCAGGAGAGTTGATTAAAATTAGCAATAAAGGTTATTTAGTAAAAACTTGGGAAGGAGAACTTAGTCAAGGAATTTCGGGTGCTCAAATTTTTAGTTTTTCGGTAGAAGGAAAAAATGAAGAAATCATTAATCAACTAAAAGATTACCAAGGCATGTATGTAAAAGTTGAATATATTGAACGATATAGAACATTTTTTTGGTGGGGAGATACTCGTTATTACATCACTAAAGTAGATAAAGAAACTTCTCCTCATTTTAATGCTAAATAATATGAAAAGTAATACTGTTGCAGCATCTAAAGTTGTTTTATCTGAATTAATGTTACCTTCACACAGTAATTTTAGTGGTAAAATACACGGAGGTTATCTTTTAAAACTAATGGATCAAATTGCATTTGCAAGTGCCTCGAAATATTCTGGGCGTTATTGTGTTACAGCTTCTGTAGATACTGTAGATTTTTTAAATCCTGTAGAAGTGGGCGAATTGGTTACTCTAAAAGCATCAGTTAATTATGTAGGTAACAGTTCTATGGTTGTTGGTATACGAGTCGATTCAGAAAACATACAAACAGGTATAAAAAAACATTGCAATTCGAGTTATTTTACAATGGTTGCAAAAGATGATGCAGGCAACAATACAAAAGTTCCCGCACTAGAAATCAAAAACTTAGAAGAAGTTCGCCGTTTTTATGACGCGGTTATAAGAATCAATCAAAAGAAAAAGCTTAAAACATTAGAAGAGAAATTTGATCATACTTCAGATGATTCTTTAGAAAATTTAAAAAATTTCAATGTAATTGTGAAAAATTTCAGCAAAACTATATAAAGTTAAAAAAAAGTTATATTTGTTAGTAATCAACTAACAAATATGAAAAAAAATTACATTTTACCTATTCTTTTTGGAATTATCTTTACAATAATCTTTTCTTGTTCAGATGATAATTCTAATGACGAATACACTCCAGTTTCACCTGTAACGGTTGACTTAACACAAGTTCCATACGCAAAACTTTCAGATTACAAATTTTTTGAAGGTGAACTTAAAAATTTAAGTCCAGCACTTGGAGTTCTTCCCTTATGAACCAATTAGTGTTTTATTTAATGATTATGCACATAAAAAACGCTTTGTTTGGATGCCTGCTGGAAGTAAAGCAACTTATAATAGTGATGGTGAAGTTTTAGAGTTACCTTGTAGTGCTACTATTATTAAAAACTTCTATTACGACAATGTACAGCCATCGAATACTACGAAAATTATAGAAACCCGTTTAATGATTCGAAAAAATGAAGGATGGATATTCGCAAATTATGTGTGGAATGACGAACAAACCGAAGCTAATTTTGATTTAAATGGAAGTTATAAAACTATTAATTGGATTGATGAAAATAATGTTTCTAAAACAGTTGATTATAGAATTCCTAGTGAAGTTCAATGTATAACTTGCCATAAAACGGAAGCTTACGTTAATAATGTATTGGTTACTACAAATATTCCAATTGGAATAAAACCTCAAAATTTAAATTCAAACTACATCTATACTGACGGTTCTAAAAACCAATTACTTAAATGGATTGAGGCTGGTTATTTAGAAAATAATTTCAGTTTACCTACTGCAGAAAATACCGTTGTAGATTATAATGATACAACAAAACCCATAGAAACTAGAGTCCGTTGATATGTTGATATAAACTGCGCACATTGTCATACTGATGGAGGACATTGCAACTATAGACCTATGCGTTATTCTTTTGTAGATACTTATAACAATAGAGCTAATATGGGAGTTTGCGTGGACACTCAAGACATGCAAGATTTTCCTCCTGCCTTAGCAAAAATAGTAACACCAGGAAACGCTGGTAGGATCTATGATGTATTACAGATTAAACACAACTGATGAAAGCTTTAGAATGCCTTTACATGGAAGAACATTAATTCACGACGAAGGAATTGCTCTAATTGAACAATGGATTAATTCCCTTTTACCTTGTCAATAAACCTAAACTACAACCAATATGAAAAAAACTACTTTTATTATTTTTTCACTTTTAACAATGCTTTCAGGTTATGCTCAAAATAATTCTGCTACAACAACTACTATTACAGCAGCAGGAACGTTTGTAATAAGTACCGTTGATGGCGATCCTTCAACTTTATTTTGTGCAGCAAATGGAGCTATTACTAATGGTAATCCTCATGGAGAATGGTATAAATATATTCCTTCTCAAGATTATACTGTAACTGTAACTTCTAATATTTCTGCAAATAATCCTTTAATCGATACGCGTTTCCACGTTTATACCAGAGATTGCTCAAATTTGGTGTGTTTTGCAGGTGATAATGATAGTGGAGCAAATTATTCTTCTTCAGATACTTTTAATGTAGTAGTAGGAACCACTTATTTTATTGTTTGGGATAACAGATGGTTTAGTTCTGGATTTACATTTCAATTAATTGAAGATACTTACACGCCACCACCTCCAGCACCTATTTCATACTCCGATCAAAATATTAGTACTATAAATAGTAGTTATAACCCGTTGTGCATTATAAAAAAAGTTGCTCAAATCATTAAAAATGATTAAATTGTATTGACTTTCAAACAATTACAATAATGAGCAACTTTTTTTATAATGCACAACGGGTTAAATTTAATTATTTTTTTCTAGCAATTGCTTTCTCAGCTGCTTTAAAAATTGCCTCAGCATTTAAACCGTATTTTTCCATCAATTGCGCTGGGGTTCCACTTTCACCAAAACTATCATTTACACCCACAAATTCTTGAGGTACAGGATTGTTAGTAATTAAAGTTCTAGAAACACTTTCTCCTAAACCTCCAATCACATTGTGTTCTTCTGCAGTAACAACACAACCTGTTTTAGCAACTGATTTTAAAATTGCTTCTTCATCTAATGGTTTAATAGTGTGAATGTTAATTACTTCTGCAGAAATACCTTTTTCTTCTAATTTCTCAGCTGCAACTAATGCTTCCCAAACTAAGTGGCCTGTTGCTATAATAGTAACATCCGTTCCTTCGTTTAACATAACCGCTTTTCCAATTACAAATTCTCCATTCTCTGGTGTGAAGTTTGGAACACTTGGACGCCCAAAACGTAAATAAACTGGTCCGTGGTGGTCAGCAATAGCTATTGTTGCGGCTTTAGTTTGATTGTAATCGCATGGATTAATAACTACCATTCCAGGTAACATCTTCATTAAACCAATATCTTCTAAAATTTGGTGAGTTGCACCATCTTCACCTAAAGTTAGTCCTGCGTGAGATGCACAAATTTTTACATTTTTATCTGAATAAGCAACAGACTGACGAATTTGGTCGTAAACTCTACCTGTAGAAAAGTTTGCAAAAGTTCCTGTAAATGGAATTTTTCCACCAATGGTCATACCAGCTGCAATACCAATCATATTAGCTTCTGCTATACCTATTTGAAAGAAGCGTTCTGGGTGATTCTTCTTGAAATCATCCATTTTAAGTGAACCAATTAAATCAGCACAAAGTGCTACTACATTTTCGTTCTTTTGTCCTAGTTCTGTTAAACCAGCACCAAATCCTGAACGAGTATCTTTATTTCCTGTATTTGTATATTTTTTCATTTCTTTTAGATTGAAAGATTTAAAAATTAAAAGATCGATAACAGTCTTTTACTTTTTTACTTTTCCCTTTACTTTAGATTAATAATCACCTAAAGTTTCAGGGTTTTGAGATAATGCGTTAGCTAATTGCTCATCACTTGGAGCTTTACCGTGCCAAGCGTGTGTGTGCATCATGAAATCAACACCATTACCCATTTCTGTATAGAGTAAAACGCAAACTGGTTTTCCCTTTCCAGTTTTCGATTTTGCTTCTGTCATTCCGGCAATAATAGCTTCAATATTATTTCCTTCTTTAACTTCTAAAACGTCCCAACCAAAAGCTTCGAATTTAGCTTTAAGATTTCCTAAAGAAAGAACTTCTTCTGTAGATCCATCAATTTGCTGACCATTGTAATCAACAGTTGCGATATAATTGTCTACTTTTTTAGCAGATGCATACATAACTGCTTCCCAAATTTGTCCTTCTTGCAATTCACCATCTCCATGTAAACTATAAACTAAATGATTGTCGCCATTTAATTTTTTAGTTAGAGCAGCACCAATAGCCACACTCATTCCTTGTCCTAAGGAACCTGAAGCCATTCTAATTCCTGGTAAACCTTCGTGAGTTGTAGGGTGACCTTGTAAACGAGAGTTTATTTTTCTGAAAGTAGCTAGTTCAGAAACTGAGAAATAACCACTTCTAGCTAAAACGCTATAGAAAACTGGCGAAATATGTCCGTTTGATAAAAAGAATAAATCTTCATTAATTCCGTCCATATCAAAACCTTTTTTGCGTTCCATCATGTACTGATATAATACGACTAAAAATTCGGTACAGCCAAGCGATCCTCCAGGATGTCCTGAGTTTACGGCATGAACCATTCGTAAAATATCACGTCTTACTTGAATGGTTAAATCTTGTAATTGTTGTGTGTTGGGTTTCATCTATTTGGATTAAAATTTTTGCAAAAATAATTTTTAATTTTTCTTCCAACAAACCTTTTATCAGGAACTTATTAAGTTTTTATGATATTTATACACAAAATAAATATTAACCCGTTGTGCATTATTAAACGAGATTTATTTTTAAATTGTTTATATTTCTATTAAATACAAATTTATTCAAAAATTGAATAGAAGTTAATGTTGTA
>JACXVH010000079.1 GCA_014763515.1 Flavobacteriaceae bacterium | reverse complement strand
TATGGCTGCAGTAAGAAGTTTATGTACACAAGGGATTGTTCTACAAAATGGAAGGATTGTATATGCGGGTTCAAGTGATGATTCGGTAAATTATTATTTGAAAAATTCATTTGATGAGGGTCAAAAGAAGCTTTTAGACAGAAAAGACAGAAAAGGAAATCAAAAATTACTGATAGAAGATATTTATATTTTAAATTCTAATTCTATAAAAGTTGGTGAGATGCATTCTGGTGAAAATTACCAGATTTGTTTGAAGTATAAAAGAAATGGTTTTGTTGATATAAAACAATTGACTATTGTTGTGCAATTTACAAATGAAAATGATGATTTATTTACTACAATAGCTTCAGATGAACAAGGTACTACTTTTGATGAGTTAAAAGATATTGGTGAAATAGTTTTAGATATTCCAAGGTTACAATTTAGAGAAGGTAGATATTCATTACATTTTATGATTAGTGAAAAAATGTCATTCAACACTCCACATAAAACAATGGATTATTTGCAAAATGCTTATACAATTGATGTGATTAAAGGTGATTACTGGAATTCAGGAGTGTTTAATCGACCTAAAGGTTTTATTCAAGAGTCTTCAATTAGTTTAAGATAAAATGCAGACTAGGGTTGATATAAAAGATTTTGTTAACAAAATTGAGCAATCTTTTCCTACGCATGAATGGAAGATTAATAATATTCATGTTTGGCCTATATTGCGTTTGCGTTTGCATTTTTATCTTATTAATTTTTTAGAAAATAAACCTCAAAAGAATGCGCCTCAAAAAAAGAAAAAAACCGTTAAGTCGTTTTTAAAAGAAATCTATTTTGTAGTACATTATATATCATTTTTAGTTTCATTAAAAGTTGCAAAAAAGCTCTTTGTAGGTTCAGATGAGCATAGAATAGATTATAAAAAAACTAGATTTAATAGATTTTTTGATGTTTTTATAGAGAAAAAAAAACTAACTTCTTATGCTTATTTAGAATATGGTTTTACCACTTACAAAAATCAAAAAAACAAACAAAACATTTTCTTTACTCGCAAAGCATTGAAAGGTTTTAATTTTTTATATTCTTTTAAAAAGCAGAAAAGTAAAATCGAATTAGATAAATTTGAGGTGTTTGAAGAATTTTTAAAGACGAATGGTTTTAGTTCTTTTTTAGATATTAACAATAAACATCATTTTGAAAGTTGGTTTAACGATAGTTTCTATGTTAACTATTTGTTTTATAAGAAGGTATTGTTCAAAATTAAGCCTTCAGAAATTTATATTCTTTGCTATTATGGCGAGGAAATAATGGCATTAACAGCTGCTGCAAATAGATTAAATATAAAAACAATAGAGTATCAACACGGCCCGCAAGTTGATGTTCATTTAGCTTATGGTAGTTGGACAAATTTACCCATAAAAGGCTTTGATGTTTTACCTCGAATATTTTGGGTTTGGGATTCTTTTAGTGAGAATGTTTTACAAAAATGGATTAGAGATAACAAGAATTATTCTACTAGAGTTGTAGGGAATTTTTGGGTAAATTATTTTAAAGAACAGCATACTGTTTATCCTTTTAAAGATTTTATTTTGTATTGTGTTCAACCACATCCATTCACTTTAGAGCAATTGTTTACTCACAATCTATTGAGTTGTATTAAAAGTTCTCAATTTAAATGGTTTATAAGATTACACCCAAGACAATTAAATGATAAAGATTTAATTGTAAATTTCTTAAAACAACATAATGTTTTGGAAAAAGTAAATATAGAAAACGCAACAAACGATTTTTTACCAGAATTAATGGCGAATGCAAAAATTCATCTTACTCATTATTCTGGTACTACATTAGAGGCTAGAGATTTTGGAAAAAAAACAGTACTTTTAAATAAAATAGGAGAAAATTGTTTTGCAGATTTAATTAAAGAGCAATCAGCTTTTTTCATTGATCCTAATAATTCGGAGTTTTGTTACTCTCTAAACAAATTCATACAAGATGTTGATAAATAATTTTTTATTTAAGCTGAAAAAGAGATTGTTGGCAACGAATTATGTTTCTAAAAATGCGTCAATTAATGAGTCATCAATTGTAAAAAACACTGAAATATATGAAAAGGTAAAAATTGGTCATAAATGTAGGGTTATCGACTCTATTTTATCAGGAACTATTTCTATTGATGAAGAAATTAATCTAAAAGAAAGCTCGTTAAAAGGAACTATTACTATTTCAAAAAATTGTAAACTATATGGTGTTTCTATAAAAGGGAATGTCATTATAGATGATTTTTCTTCACTTTGGGGACCAAATATTAGTTTAAATTCAAACGAACAATTTATAAGAATAGGTAAGTTTTGTTCTATTGCAAAGAATACTACTTTTCAAACGTTTAATCATAATACAAAAAAAGTTACGAGTTATTTTATAGGGCAAAATTTATTTAATGAAAAATGGGAAAATGAAACGGTTTCTAAAGGCGATATTGTAATTAAGAATGATGTATGGATTGGTACTCATTGTGTTGTGTTAGGAGGAGTCACTATCAATAATGGTGCTGTTGTAGCCGCTAATAGTGTTGTGTTAAGTGATGTCCCGGCTTATAGCATAGTAGCAGGAAGCCCCGCAAAAGTTATTGGTTACCGTTTTTCAGATGATATTATTGAAAAGTTTCAAAAAGTAGAATGGTGGAATTGGAATGATGACAAAATGAAAAAAAACAGATTTTTATTTGAAAATGAAATTCAAATAGAAGATTTTGACAAAATAATTTAATGAAAAAACCTTTAGTTTCTATTATTATTCCATTATTCAATAGGGAAACCTTAATAACGGATACACTTCAAAGTGTGTTAGTACAATCGTATGAAAATTGGGAATGTATTATCGTAGACGATGGTTCTACCGATAATAGTTTTGAAACGGTACAACGTTTTATAAAAAACGAGGAACGATTTGTTTTAGTAAAAAGAGACGAAAAACACAAAAAAGGAGGTAACGGTGCACGAAATTATGGTTTTGAGCTAAGTAAAGGCGATTTTGTAAATTGGATTGATAGCGACGATACCATTCATGAAGATTTTATTTTGGAAAAAGTGAAGGCTTTTACTGAGGGTATAGATGTTGTTATTTCAAAAACAGCATTTACAAACACTGAAAATAAAATAATAAAAAAAGAAACCAGAACGCAACTTACAGAAAATGTGTTGGAAGATTTTATTACATTAAAAACCTCTTGGTATATTTGTGATCCATTATGGAAAAAAAGTTTTTTATTAAAAACAAAAGTTGCCTTTAATGAAGATTTATTAAAAGGCCAAGATAGAGATTTTCACATAAGAATTCTGGTCAATAAACCCATTATAAAAATTATAGATAAATATTTGTACTACTATAAAACAAATCCTAATTCTATTTCAACATCAAGTTCAATGGAAGTGGTGTCTTCCATTTTAAACGAAAGTATAAAGCGAAACAAAATAATTTTAAAACACAAGGTCAGCAATAAAACAAAATTATTTCTATTAAAACAGCAATTAAGAACATATGCAACTTTGCATAAAACAGCAAATGTTTATAGTCTGTATAAAGAAGTACTGAGCGACTTATTTGTATTTAATTTTTCAAATATAGTAGTCTTGTTTAAATTTGTAATTAGCATTATTTCCTTTAAATTAATAAATAAAGGAGATGTAATTCTAAAATCAATGTAATATGTGTAATAATACAATTGCGATAATACCAGCCCGAGGCGGTTCAAAACGTTTACCGGGAAAAAACATCAAGTTGCTAGGCGAAATCCCGCTTATTGCACACAGTATCGTATACGCTCAAAAACATAGTTTTATACAGGATGTATATGTTTCTACAGATGATGAGGGTATTAAAAAAATAGCCTTAGAATTTGGTGCCAAAGTAATCGATAGACCTGAGAATTTATCAGGAGACCATGAGCCTACCGTTTCGGCATTAAAACATGTTTTAGAAACAATTAAAGAAAAGGTCGAAAATGTAGTTTTGCTACAAGTAACTAATCCATTAGAGACGAGCATAAATTGGGTAAAATTCAAGAAAATACTTTTATTCCTTTTAATTACACCATTGGTCAACGCAGTCAAGACTTAGAACCTTTATTTTATGAAAACGGATTGCTTTATATTTGTAAAGCAGAAGTCATTTTAAATGACGAAATAATTACAGCAAATGCCTATCCGTTTCAGGTTAATCACCCATTTGCAAACGTAGATATAGATTCGCAAGACGATTTCGAATACGCAGAATATTTATATAATAAATTCATAATTCATAATTCATAATCTTAAATATGAACCCATATATAGAAATAGCAGGAAGAAAAATAGGACAAGATTATCCACCATTAGTAATTGCAGAAATTGGTATTAATCACGAAGGCTCATTACAAGTTGCCAAAGAGATGGTAGATGCTGCGTTTAGAGCAGGAGTTGAGGTTGTTAAACATCAAACACATATTGTTGAAGACGAAATGAGTGGAGCAGCTAAAAAAGTTATTCCAGGAAATGCAGATGTTTCTATTTATGAAATTATGGAACGTTGTGCGTTAAATGAAGAAGAAGAATTAGAACTCAAAAACTATGTAGAAAGTAAAGGTATGATTTTTATTTCAACTCCTTTTTCTCGTGCTGCTGCAGAACGTTTAAGAAAATTTGATATTCCAGCTTATAAAATAGGTTCAGGTGAATGTAATAATTATCCATTATTAGAACATATTGCGTCTTTTGGTAAACCTGTAATTTTAAGTACAGGAATGAATACTATAGAAAGTATAAAAAAAGCTGTTGCGGTTTTTGATAAGTATAAAGTACCTGTAGCACTTTTACATACAACCAATTTATATCCAACACCTATTCATTTAGTTCGTTTTGGTGCGATGATGGAAATGCACCAAGCCTTTCCCGATAAAGTTTTTGGTTTGTCTGATCATACACTAAATAATAATGCTTGTTTAGGGGCTGTAGCTTTAGGGGCTTCTATTTTAGAACGTCATTTTACAGACCACATGAATAGAACAGGTCCAGATATAATATGTAGTATGGATGAACAAGCATGCAGAGAATTGATTATCAATAGCGCAGAAATGGCTCAAATGAGAGGAGGTTCAAAAAAACCTGCAAAAGAAGAACAAGTTACTATTGATTTTGCTTTTGCAACCGTTTGTTCTATTGCTCCAATCAAAAAAGGAGAGGTTTTAACTAAAGAAAATATTTGGGTAAAACGCCCTGGGACGGGTAAAATATTAGCAGAACATTTCAATGATTTATTAGGTAAAAAGGCAACTCGTGACATTTTAGATGACGAACAATTAGATTTTTCAGATTTTGAATAAAAAAAAGAAAATATTATTTCTTACTGGTACAAGAGCTGATTTTGGTAAAATAAAATCATTAATACAAATTCTTGAAAGACATCAAGATTTTGATCCTCTTGTTTTTGTAACAGGAATGCATTTGCAAAAAGAGTATGGTTATACATTACTTGAAGTTGAACGTTGTGGTTTTTCTCATATACATACTTTTGAGAATCATACACACGAAACAACAATGGATTTAACATTAGCAAAAACAATTGAAGGATTGTCTAAATATGTTAAAGAATCTAATCCTGATATGATTATTATTCATGGTGACAGGGTTGAGGCATTAGCAGGTGCAATTGTTGGAAGCTTAAATAATGTTTTAGTAGCACATATAGAAGGAGGCGAAGTTTCAGGAACAATAGATGAATTAATTCGACATTCGACTAGCAAAATGAGTCATATCCATTTTGTTTCAAATGCACAAGCAAAGAAGCGATTGGTGCAGATGGGAGAATTAGGAGAATCTATATTTGTTATTGGATCTCCAGATGTAGATATTATGTTTTCTGATAATTTACCGCTATTAGAAGAAGCAAAAAAATATTATGAGATTGACTTTGAAAAGTATGCAGTTGCTATGTTTCATCCAGTAACTACTGAAGTTAAATATATGCAAGAATATGCAAAAAACTTTGTAAATGCATTACTTAAAGATGATCATAATTATGTAGTGGTTTTTCCAAATAATGATTTAGGCAGTAAATATATTTTAAATGAATATAAGCGTTTAGAAAATAATTCAAGATTTAGGGTTTTTCCATCTTTACGATTTGAATATTTTCTAACTTTATTAAAGAAATCCCAATTCATAATTGGCAATAGTAGTGCCGGTATTAGAGAAGCTCCTTATTATGGGTTGCCAATAATAAACATTGGAACACGCCAACAGAACAGAGCTCTTCATGCAGATATAATGAATACCGATTACTCTGAAAAAGATATTGTTGCAGCTTTGCAAATAATTGATTCGCATAAAATAAAAGTCTCTGATTCTGATTTTGGAAAAGGAAATAGTTCAGAATTATTTTTAAAATCACTTTTAAATGAAGATATTTGGAAATTGAATCATCAAAAGCAATTTAGAGATTTGTAATGTTAGTAGTAAGTAATTACCATTATATTAGAGAAAATTTTAATTCGAAATATCCAAGTATTTTTGGAGTAACTCCTAAGAGCTTTAATGAACAACTTTTAGAGTTTAAAAATTATGGTGATTTTATAGGACCAACAAGTCTCTTGGAAAATTTAGATTATATTTTAAATTCAAAAGATAAATTCTTTTTAGTAACTTTTGATGATGGATTGAAGGAACAGTTCGTTTTTGGACACTCAATATTAGATGAATTAGGAATTGAAGGTCTGTTTTTTGTAAATTCTTCTAATATCGAAACAAAAAAGATAAATTTAGTTCATAAGATTCATATTTTAAGGTCTCTAGTTAGTTCAAAAGATTTATTGGATATTTTTTCTAAAAATAAAAAGTTTTTACTGTCAAAAGAAGAACAACAAGTAGCTATTAAAACATATATTTATGATTGTAAAGAAGATGCAGTTATAAAATATTTGTTAAACTTTAAACTGACTCATTTAGAACTGGAACAATTTTTTTCAAAGTTTTATAATAATTTTATAGATGAAGAAAAGATATTTGAAGAATTGTATATGAGTTTTGATGAAATAAAGACTCTTGCTAGAAATAATCAGATAGGTTCTCATACACATTCTCATTATCCTATAGCTCAATTGTCTGAAAACGAAATTAAATTTGAATTAGAATATTCAAAAAAAATAATTGAAGATTTAACAAACACAAAAGTAGATTTTCTTTCTTACCCTTACGGAACTAAAAAAGCATGTAATGAACAAGTTTCTCAAGAGGCTAAAAATAGTGGTTATAAAATTGGTTTTACAACCAATAGAGGTGTTAATAATGGAACAAATAAAAATCTTTTACTATTAAACAGATTTGACTGTAATGATTTGCCTAAAGGGAAATTTTTTAAAAAAGATAATTTATGGAAATAAGAGAAGCTAATGTAGAAGATTACGATAAATTAAAAATCTTTTATCTAAATATTTATAGAGAAAACCACCCTTTACAAAATAAAGAGTTTTGGATATGGCAGTATGGAGATGTAAAGTATGGGAGGTCATTTATTTGTATAGATGACAATAAAGTTGTTGGACATGTTGGGGCTAACTTTTCTGGTGGTTTAGCTTGGATTATTAATGTTTATTTAGAACCTGATTATAGAGGTAAAGGGATTTTGGGTAAGCTATATGGTTTAGCAAGAGAGTATTATCCGTTAGCAGCAACAGCGGCTAATGAAGCAGGGTTAGGGTTATATCGAAATATGAGATGGTATAGGTATCATGACTTGGTAAGATATGTAAAAATAAATCCAGAAATAGTAAATCCAAAAATTGAAAATGTATGTAAACCTATTAATCTAGAAATAGATAACTTTTTAATAGATTCAACACATTATTTTAAACAACCTACAGTTCAAGGAATAAGTATTAAAAGTGGAGGAACGGGTGTAAATCAGAATAATGTTGGAGGATTAAGAGTTGTAGATATTGAAAACTTAAAGATATTAGAAGAACAAGCATGGGGTTTGGGTTATTTATGGCTGGATTATATAACATCATGGAACGATTTGAAAATTAAAGATTTAGAAAAAAGTGGTTGGGTTTTAGATTATAAAACTTGTGTTCCTTGGCGTCTAAACCCAATAGAAGAAAATTGTTTTTGTGATATAACTTTTCTTTCTGAAGAGCCCTTATCAAAAGAATTTATAGTTCATCGTTCTTTTTCTGATCATGGAAGGGTAGGAAGCATAAAATAATTATGAAAGTTTTTTTTCTTGTTCCAGATGGTGTAGGTGTTCGCAATTATTTATATTCTAATATTATTGCGTATTTGATTGCTGAAAATGTTGAAGTTATTGTTGGTTCGTCTTTGCCTAAAGATGCATTTATTGAACTAGAATCAATACATAATTTTGAGCTTCATTATCAAAAATGTGATATATATAAAGAGAATTTTATTTCGAGAATTTTACGAGAGTCTACTACATTTGCTCGATTATTGCATAATTTTAATAAGGTAAAAAACAAAACAATTCTTACTAATTGGAATTATAAACCTAAATCATTTAAGCAAATAGTTTTATTAAAAATAGCTCAATTTGTTGGAAAATGGGCGTCAAGAAAATACTCGAGAATACTTTTTTTTGAGGAAAAAGGTAAAGCTTATTGGAATAAAAAATCAGTACAGGAAGCAACAGATATTTTAACTGAGCTAAAACCAAATAAAATTTTCATTACGCATCAACGTGTTGCTGGATTGATGCCTTACTGTATTGCTGCAAAGAGATTGGGTATTGAAGTTATAAGTGTAATTTATTCTTGGGACAATTTACCTAAGGCAAGATTAGCTGTTGAAGCTGATAAGTATTTAGTTTGGTCCGATTATATGAAACAGGAAATGCAATTGTATTACCCTGAAATAACACCCGAAAAAGTTATAGTAACCGGAACGCCACAATTTGAATTTTATCTTCAAAAGGATCGAGTTTTAGAACGAGAAGTTTTTGCGGAACAATATTCATTAGATATTACAAAAAAATGGATTTGTTTTAGTGGAGACGACGTTAAAACATCACCTTATGATCCTCAGTATTTAGAAGATTTGGCTATTGCTGTTTCCCAATTAGAAATTGATATAAGACCTCAAATATTATTTCGACGTTGTCCGGTAGATTTTTCTGGAAGATATGATGCCGTAATTGCAAAATACAGTTCTGTTATAAAAACAATAGACCCACTTTGGAACACTCCACAATCTGGAAAAAACTGGGGGAGTGTTTTTCCGCAATATGAAGATATAAATTTACAAGTTAATATGGCTTTTCATTGTGAATTGGTGATTAATTTAGGTTCTACAATGGCGCATGATTTTGCAATGTTTAATAAACCGTGTTTATATATAAATTACGATACAATCCTTGATAAAGATTGGTCTGTAAAAACAATTTATAATTACCAACATTTCAAAAGTATGAGTAACCTAGATGCTGTAGGTTGGTTAAACTCAAAAGAAGAGATTAAATATAAATTAGAAAAAACTTTATTCCAACCAGAACTTATAGGAAAAGATAAAGCGAAATGGTTAGAACGAATAAATTTAGTTCCAGTAAACGAAGCATCAAAAAATATAGCGAATCAATTGAAATGAGTAAATTAAAAATATATACTGATTTTGAAAAAATTTCACAAGTTCCTCATTTGGGATATGTTTTTCCTTTAATTGAATACTTGTTTAAGAATAATGAGAGGGTTAAAGAGTTTTATGAAGTGACTTCTAATCCCAGTAAAGCTGATTATTTAGCTTTACCCATTAGCGTTGAATATTTATTTCAAATAGGACAAAAAGCCTATTATAAGCACTATTTAGAGTTAGCAAAACAAAACAATAAAAAGCTTTTGATTTTCACTTCGGGTGATTTTGGAAAAACTATATATGATAATAATTTGATTACCATTCGACTGGGAGGTTTTAAAAGTAAGCTGGCTCAAGATACTTTTATAATGTCTCCTTTTTTTGAAGATCCAATTACAAAATATAATTTAAAGTTTTATACATTAAAAAAAATGGATAAGCCAACTATTGGCTTTGTTGGACATTCTTCTAAGGGTTTTATAAAATGGTTAAAGGAGTTTCTGATTTTTAATAAATTAAATTTTAAAAGACTAATTGGAAACGATAATACAGATTTTCAAAGTTTTTACCCTTCAAGTATAAAACGGTATAAATTTTTAAAAAAGATAGAAAGTTTAACAACTATTCAAGCTAATTTTATTCATCGTGCAAAATACAGAGCCGGTAGCGTTTCAGAAAGTGATCGATTCAAAACTACTATAGAATTTTTTAATAACATTCTAGAAAATCCGTTTACATTTTGCATGCGAGGTGCAGGTAATTTTTCGGTACGTTTTTATGAAACTTTAGCACTTGGGAGAATTCCTGTAGTTGTAGATACTAATTTCGATTTACCATTTTCAAAAACTATCAACTGGGACAAACATTGTATACTAGTAAAAGAAGATTTTTCCGATTTTGAGGAGAAAGTAACCACATTTTACAGCGCAATTGCTGAAGAAGATTTTATTCAATTACAATTGGATAATAGGAAAATCTGGGAAAATTATTTTACAAAAGAAGGATATTTCGTTTCTTTACATACTCAGTTACAAAAGCAATTTTTATAATGCACAT
>JACXVH010000078.1:7449-8268 GCA_014763515.1 Flavobacteriaceae bacterium | reverse complement strand
TTCAGCTTGATAGCCAACAAGTAAAATAGTATTTTCAGGTTTGTCAATATACCTTTCCAAATAAGACAAAACTCTTCCTCCAGTTACCATTCCACTTGCAGCAATCACAACTTTTGGTCGTTTGTCATAAATCGCTTCAATGGTATCTTTATAATCAGAAATTAACGTAAACATTCTACACATTTGTCCACATTTATGAGGCGTTAATCGATGCCACTTGGTATTTTCAAGAAACAAATGCAGCACATCAATTCCCATTGGTGTATCAATTATGTAAGGAATATTTGGAATTCTATCTTCTTTTTTAAGTTGCCAAAGCAAATACATCATGGTTTGTACACGTTCTACAGCAAAACTTGGAATAATAACATTTCCTCCTTTTTGATACGTATTATTAATAAATAATTCTAAATCTTGCAGCGATGTATTTTCAGGATGAACTCTATTTCCGTAAGTACTTTCTAAGAAAACATAATCGGCTTGTTTTGGTTTTATTGGCGGAAATAACAATACATCATCATCTTGACCCACATCTCCAGAAAAAACAAGTTTTTTGTCTTCAATACTTAACAAAATGGAACAAGCTCCTAAAATATGTGATGCATAAAAAAAGTTAAACGAAACAGAATCGGACAACTTAATTTCTTCATTAGGATTAACCGATTTTAATAACGGAAATACTTTTTCTGCATCGGCAACTGTATATAAAGGTTCGGCAGGATCATGTTTAGAATAATGCTCTTTATTTGCTTTTTCGGCTTCTTCTTCCTGAATTTTAGCGCTATCTAATAGAATTAACTTAGTAATTTCCTTCGTTGG
>JACXVH010000078.1:0-7382 GCA_014763515.1 Flavobacteriaceae bacterium | reverse complement strand
AAATCCATATTTCACTAGTAACGGCAACCAGCCACAATGATCTAAATGACCGTGTGTTAAAATTACGCAATCAATACTTTCCACATTAAAAGGCAGAGGCGCTCTGTTTAAAACACGTAACTCTTTTAAACCTTGAAACATCCCACAATCTACTAAAATATTTAGTTCTTCCGTTTCAATTAATGTTTTTGAACCTGTAACAGTTTCTGCGGCTCCAAAAAAGTGAATCTTCATATCAATAATTTAAAAGTTGGGAACATTCTTTAAGTACATTATTTAATCGCGTTTGACTCAACTTTAATTTTGAGTTTTTTTTCCTGAAATGAACAAAATCATATACTGTGAGAATATTTTCAATTAGCAAAATTTCTTTTTCTGCTTGTGTTAAAGTAGTTAAACATGTTACCGGATAAACATGGTATTGGTTAACTAAATCTTTCAAACTTTTATCCAATGGATAATTCCAACTTAAGAGATTCAATTGGCTACAAACACCAAATTTTATTGCGTCTTCTGTAAATTTATTATTGGTAACTATCCAACATTTTGTTATTTGCTCACCTTGCTCGAAAATTGCATAACTATTATTTTTTAAATCATTATATCTTGACAAGATATACATAGGCACTTTTACATCAGTTTTTGCTTCTTGACTACCATGAAACTTGCATTCAACCATTGCCACATGTTTGTCTTTTTTTATTAAAACATCCAATTCATGAGAGACACATTTTCCATCAAGAAACACATTTGTAGAAGTTTTATATCCTTGCAATTCAAATATTCTAGCAATAAATTTTTCAAAATAAAATCCGGCTGGACCTAACTTTTGAATTCCATTTTTCAAATTATAGCGAGCTGCGTGTGCTTTAGAATGTAGTTTTAATTTTTTGAAAGCAATGTTAAAAATTTGTTTTGATGTTATTCCATCAAAAAAAAGATGCTCAACTTCATTTATAATTTGTTTTGCAATATCTAAAGAAGCCCCAGCATGAACAAGAGAATGAATTAACTTTTTTCGATCGTACGAAACTACCTCACCCGAGTATTTTTTAACCTTCATAATTTGTAAATTCTATCTAATATACAAATTATTTATTGATCTTTTGATAATAAAACGCAGGTATAAACAAAATTAAAAATATAGGTTGAATCAAAAACCTTCTTAGGTAAAACAATAATAAATGATCGTTATAAAATTTTAAAACTATCAAAAAAAATATTGAAAGAATAAAAAAGAAAACAACATATAAAATAGCAGTTATTTTTATTGTCATTTTATCTTTAAATAATAGATAAATTATAGATATTGAAATAACTGTATTAATTGAATACCTAAAAAGAAGATTTAAAAAAAGTTTATTTAAATTGTATTCGGGTAATATTTTATCTTGAAATTCGTATTTGAAAAAATTAATAAAAGGATCGTAAAAAATTATTTGCTCATAATACCTTACAATTACAAGCAAACCAATTAAAAAAATGATTCCAAATATTGATTTTTTATTTTTTAACATTTTGTTGATTAAAACCTGAAAATCTAGTTACCCACAAAACCCAAAGTATAAAAACGACTCCATAAATAAACAAAGGAAAAATAGTTCCGTGAAGAAGCGTTTCGTATTGGGGATAGTAATATAGAAAATATGTTAATAAAGCAATTCTAACAATATTCAAACCATAAATGAGTAAGGTTCCAAAAAATATGAAAGATAATGTTCTTTTAAAACCATTTGAAAAAGCAAATACAAAAGAAGCAAATAAAATAATAACACTAATTGCATTACATCCTTCAACAATACGAGCAGCATATTTTTCCTTATAAATTATTTTCATCGATGGTTCAAATTCGTGATGAAATGTTTGTGCATTAACTCCAAAAAAAATTAAAACTGAAACGGTTTGATGTGCAACGTTTTCAGAAATAAAATCTATTTCAAATTTAGAAACATCATATTGATTTAAATAAACTTTATAGGCTGATGCAAAAATTATGTAAAAGACTAAAAACTTAAATAAAAAAACAAAGAAAAGTTTATGTTGGTTTATAACAGCTTTCAAAAGAGAGAATTTTTAACAAAAATATATAATTAACATTATTGCAATATAAATATTTTTGTAAAAAAAAGAACATGAGCTTCGAAAATTTAAAACCAGAAATACAATCAATAGTTTCATCAAACTTGGAAAGAGATGAAAAACTACTAGAAATTTGTAAATTATTAAACAAAGAAATTAGTTATTACAACTGGGTTGGTTTCTATTTTGCAAATCACGAGACTAAAACATTACATTTAGGTCCATATGTTGGAGCAGAAACCGATCATACAGTAATTCCATTTGGAAAAGGAATTTGCGGACAAGTCGCTGAATCGAACCAAAATTTTGTAGTTCCCGATGTAAAAGCACAAGATAATTACATAGCATGTAGTTTTACAGTAAAATCAGAAATTGTGATTCCTTTGTTCGTAAATGGCAAAAATATTGGTCAAATCGATATAGATTCTCATGAAATCGACCCATTCACTGAAGCAGACGAACGCTTTTTAGAGTTTGTAAATGAAGAAGTTGCGAAGTTATTTTAGAAACTAGTTTGTATAATAGAAAAATAAAACTATCTTTGCACCCAAGTTGAGAAAATCTCAATCTACATAAAAATTATTAAAAAATATTGGCATGTATTTAACTAAAGAAACTAAAGCTGAAATCTTCGCAAAACACGGAGGAAAAGCTGAAAACACAGGTTCTGCTGAAGGACAAATTGCATTATTTACTTTCAGAATTAACCACTTAACGCAACACTTAAAACAAAATCGTCATGATTATAACACTGAGCGTTCGTTAGTAAAATTAGTAGGTAAAAGAAAAAGTCTTTTAGACTACTTAAAAAATAAGGATATCAACAGATATCGTGAGATCATTAAAGAATTAGGTATTAGAAAATAATCAACTAAAGGGGCTTTGTGCCCCTTTTTGTTTACAATAAAAGACAGAAAAAAGTTTGGTTTTTCATTGGGTTTCAAACAACTAACAACAACACGCAACAACACAACTACCCTTTGTTTAATTAAGAATTCAAATTTATGATTCCTAAAGTAACCCAAGAAATTATCGATTTAGGAGATGGAAGAACTATCTCAATCGAAACAGGTAAATTAGCCAAACAAGCAGACGGTTCTGTCGTGGTTCGTATGGGCGACGCGATGTTATTAGCAACTGCAGTATCAGCCCGTACAGCCAATCCAGGAGTAGACTTCCTACCGTTAACAGTAGATTATAGAGAAAAATTTGCTGCTGCTGGTCGTTTTCCAGGAGGCTTTTTCAAAAGAGAAGCGCGTCCTAGCGATCAAGAAGTTTTAACTATGCGTTTAGTAGACCGAGTTTTACGTCCACTTTTCCCAGATGATTATCACGCAGAAACACAAGTTATGATTCAATTAATGTCTCATGACGAAAATGTAATGCCTGATGCATTAGCAGGTTTAGCTGCATCTGCTGCATTAGCCGTTTCTGACATTCCTTTCTACAACCTTATTTCAGAAGTAAGAGTTGGTAGAGTTGATGGTAAATTAATTATCAACCCTAACCGCGAACAATTAGAACAATCAGATTTAGACATGATGATTGGTGCTTCTAAAGACTCTGTTTGTATGGTTGAAGGAGAAATGAAAGAAATCTCTGAAGCCGAAATGGTAGAAGCGATTAAATTTGCTCACGAAGCAATTAAAGTACAAATTATAGCTCAAGAAAAATTAAGAGCCGCTTTAGGTTCACCAGCTTATCGCGAATATGAAGGCGAATTAGAAGACGAAACTGTAAAAGCAAAAGTAAAAGCTGCAGCTTACGATAAATATTATGCAATTGCTCAAGAAGCTTCTTCTAAACAAGAAAGAGGAGAGAAATTTGCAGAAGTAAAAGAAGAAGTAAAAGCTTTGTATACTGAAGAAGAATATGCTGAAAACGAAAATTTAGCAGAACTTGTTTCAAAATACAACTATAAAGTACAAAAAGAAGCTGTTCGTAATGTAATTCTTGAAAAAGGAATTCGTTTAGATGGTAGAAAAACAACTGAAATTCGTCCAATTTGGTGTGAAGTTGATTATTTGCCTTCTGCCCACGGTTCAGCAATATTTACACGTGGGGAAACTCAAGCTTTAGCTACAGTAACATTAGGTACTTCAAGAGAAGTTAACGTAATTGATTTACCATCTGAACAAGGTGAAGAAAAATTCTATTTACATTATAATTTTCCTCCATTCTCAACAGGTGAAGCAAAACCATTAAGAGGAACTTCAAGAAGAGAAGTGGGACACGGAAACTTAGCGCAACGCGCTTTAAAAAATATGATTCCTGCTGATTGCCCTTATACGATTCGTGTAGTTTCAGAAGTATTAGAATCAAATGGTTCTTCATCAATGGCTACAGTTTGTTCAGGAACATTAGCTTTAATGGACGCTGGAGTTCAAATGATAAAACCTGTTTCTGGTATTGCTATGGGATTAATTACAGATGGTGATAAATTTGCTGTATTATCAGATATTTTAGGTGACGAAGATCACTTAGGAGATATGGACTTTAAAGTAACAGGTACTGCTGACGGTATTACTGCATGTCAGATGGATATCAAAATTGAAGGATTACGTTACGACATCATGGAACAGGCATTAGCTCAAGCTCGTGATGGACGTATGCATATTTTAGGTAAATTAACCGATACACTTGCACAACCTAGAGAAACTGTAAAACCAAAAGCACCAAAAATCGTAATGAGTTCGATACCTGCGAGTATGATTGGAGCATTTATTGGTCCTGGTGGGAAAAACATTCAGGAGTTACAAAAAAACACAGAAACTACAATTGTGCTTAATGAAGATGGAGATAAGGGAATTGTAGAAATTTTAGGAACAAATCAAGCAGGAATTGATGCAGTTTTAGCAAAAATCGAAGCTATGATTTTCAAACCTGAAGTTGGCGAAGCATACGAAGTAAAGGTGATTAAAATGTTAGATTTTGGCGCTGTTGTTGAATACACAAGAGCTCCAGGTCAAGAAGTTTTATTACACGTTTCAGAATTAGCTTGGGAAAGAACAGAAAAACCAAGTGATGTGGTTAATTTAGGTGATGTTTTCATGATTAAATATTTAGGAGTTGACCCTAAAACAAGAAAAGAAAAAGTTTCAAGAAAACAATTATTGCCTCGTCCGCCGAGAGAAGAAAAGAAACCTCAAGATAATAATCAAAAACCACAAGGTTAATTAAGTTAATTAATTCTATACAAAAACAGCTTATTTTAAGATAAGCTGTTTTTTTTTATTATCTTTTTGTAACTTTTTTATAATTAGTTACGTATAACAATGAAAGTATAAATCAATTTAGTTTAAAATATACATGAGACAGCTCAAAATTACCAAGCAGGTAACTAATCGTGAAACTGCTTCTTTAGACAAATACCTACAAGAAATTGGAAAAGTTGACCTTATTACTGCTGACGAAGAAGTAGAACTGGCACAAAGAATTAAAGCTGGAGATCAACGAGCTTTAGAAAAATTAACTAAAGCTAATTTACGTTTCGTAGTATCAGTTGCAAAACAATATCAAAATCAAGGACTTACATTACCCGATTTAATTAATGAAGGAAACTTAGGTTTAATTAAAGCGGCTCAACGTTTTGATGAAACTCGTGGATTTAAATTTATTTCTTATGCTGTATGGTGGATTCGTCAATCTATCTTACAAGCACTAGCTGAACAATCAAGAATTGTACGTTTACCATTAAACAAAATTGGTTCTATCAACAAAATTAACAAAATGTATGCGTTGTTAGAGCAATCTAGCGAGCGTGCTCCTTCGGCTGAAGAAATTGCAAAAGAACTTGATATGACTGTAAATGATGTAAAAGAGTCAATGAAGAATTCTGGTCGTCATTTATCGATGGATGCTCCTTTAGTAGAAGGTGAAGATTCTAACTTGTACGATGTATTACGTTCAGGCGAATCTCCAAATCCTGACAGAGAGTTAATTCATGAATCATTACAAACGGAAATTGAAAGGGCTTTAGAAACATTAACTCCAAGAGAAGCTGATGTAGTTCGTTTATATTTTGGATTAGGCGATCAACATCCAATGACTCTTGAAGAAATAGGAGAAACTTTCGATTTAACGCGTGAACGTGTTCGCCAAATTAAAGAAAAAGCAATTCGTAGATTAAAACATACTTCTAGAAGTAAAATTTTAAAAACATATTTAGGATAATATATTTGTTTCAGGTTTAAAGTTTCATGTTATAATAACTTGAATTCTTAAACTTGAAACTTGAAAGCAACAACAGTTTAATAACTGTTCGTTTTTTGATTGATGATTGAAACCTCGGCTGATTACCGAGGTTTTGTTTTTAAAAATAGATCAAAATTCTAGATTCGTTATTCGTTGTTTCTTGTTGAATACAAAAAATTTTGAATATTCAACTTGGAATTTTGAATGTTGAAATGTTTTAAATATTGTACATTTGCACACAACAACACACACTTTACAAGTTTACTTGCTGCTGATTTTGCAAACTTACAACGCGATATTGAAATGATTAATACAAGTGAGGCGGATTGGTTTCACATTGATATTATGGATGGTGTCTTTGTACCCAATATCTCTTTTGGAATGCCGGTTTTAGACGCTATCAACAAACACGCAAAAAAAACAATTGATGTTCACTTAATGATTGTTGACCCTGACCGATATATTTCAACATTTAAAAAATTAGGAGCTGATGTATTAACGGTTCATTATGAAGCTTGTACGCATTTACACCGAACACTTCAAGCTATTAAAGCGGAAGGCATGAAAGCTGGAGTTGCTTTGAATCCTCATACAAATGTAGATTTATTAGAAGATGTGATTCAGGATATTGATTTGGTTTGCATTATGAGTGTAAATCCAGGTTTTGGTGGACAATCATTTATCGAAAATACGTATTCGAAAGTAGAAAAGCTGAAAGCTTTAATCAATAGAAAAAATGCTGCTACACTAATTGAAATTGACGGTGGCGTCACAAACAAAAATGCCAAACAATTAGCTGATGCTGGCGCTGATGTTTTAGTTGCAGGAAGTTACGTTTTTGGCGCTCAAGATCCGATTGCAACTATTGCCGATCTGAAACAGATTACGAAGTAATATATTTTATACTCAAATCAAAAAGTAAAGCCTGTCAGAAATTTTCCTGACAGGCTTTTTTTATTAAAAAACTAACAACCCGATAGAGAAAAGCAATAGATATAAAATAAATAAAGTAACCTCGAGTTTATAAAAATTTATTTTTCTCATTATTTCTTAACCAATTTACTAACTCCTATTTTTCCTGATTCTGTTTCAATATTTATCATATAAAT
>JACXVH010000077.1 GCA_014763515.1 Flavobacteriaceae bacterium | reverse complement strand
CTCACACACATCATAGCTGTAAACTCTTTTGAGTGAGTTTTTCTATCGTGGTTTGTGATAATATAATCAACTATTTGTTCGAGTCTTTTATCATCTTCCATAAGCTCTTTGGTATCAATACCCTCAACCTCAAAGTCTTTAAATACCTCATCATTATCTTTTCTTTTATATCTTCCAATATATTCAACTGAAAACTTCAATACATTATCATCGCTTATTGCATCAGTTATAACATATCTATGAAGTATCTCATTAAACAGTTCAGCTGTAGTTCTTTTACCAAACTTATTCCCAACTGCATTTTCAGGGAATATCGGAGTTCCAGTAAATCCTATAAGTTGAGCATTTGTGAAAAAGTTTGTGATATTTTTATGTGTCTCTCCAAACTGACTTCTATGGCACTCATCAAATATAAATACAATCTTTTTATCTTTTAAAGTTTCCATATCTTTTAGATAATGAGGTTTTGATATTGCTGTGTTTAGTTTTTGAATAGTTGTGATGATTAAATCACTATCTTTGGTAACACCTTTTTTATCTTTATGAACTCCTAAAAACTGATTTACTAAAACTTTTGTATTATCAGTTCCATCAACACTTCCATCACTAAAACTATTAAACTCTTTAGAAGTTTGATAATCTAAATCTTTTCTATCTACAACAAAAACCACCTTATCAACCTCAGGAAGTTTTACCAAGATTTGTGAAGCTTTAAATGATGTAAGAGTTTTTCCACTTCCAGTTGTATGCCAAATATATCCATTTTTATTTGTATTTTTAACCCTATCAACAATAGCTTCAACTGCATAATACTGATAAGGTCTTAATATCATCAAAATCTTTGGAACTTCAGCTAAAACAATATACTTACATATCATCTTAGAGATATGACATTTTTCTAAAAAGATAGTTGTAAACTCTTCAAGGTTTGTGATATTTTTATTGTTTTTATCAGCCCAAAAGAATGTTTGTTTGAAAGTCTGTTTTTTGTTGTTTGAATAGTATTTTGTATTTACACCATTTGAGATAACAAAGATTTGAACATAGTGAAATAAAGCACTATTAAATCCATAAGAGTGTTTTTGATAACGATTGATTTGATTAAAAGCTTCTTTTAGTTCTAATCCTCTTCTTTTTAGTTCTATTTGAACAAGAGGCAGACCATTTATTAGAATAGTTACATCATATCTGTTTTTATATACACCATCTATTGTCACTTGTTGAGTTACTTGAAAAAGGTTTTGACACCAGTGTTCACTATCTAAAAACTCAATGTAAGTGATAGTTGTATTATCATCTCTTAAAAGTGCATATTTGTCTCTAAGAATCTTAGCCTTTTCAAAAACATTTCCTTTGTTTAGATGGTTTAGTATTTTTGCAAACTCGGTGTTGCTTAGAGTTGTTTTATTATGCTTTTCTAATTGTGATTTTAGATTTGCTTTTAGTTTCTTTAACCTCAACTTCAGAAGCATTTGCTTCTACATTATTTTCTTCAGTTGATTCATTAGAAATATTAGTTTCAACTACTAAAACTTTATCATTAATTGGATTTTTAGTTCTGATTGATGCCTTTCTTGTTGTAGTTTTTTTAACAGAATTTGTTTTTTCTAGATTGATAGTGGAACTAGTATTCTCTTCTTGATTTATAGAAACTTCACTAGAAGTTATTGTATTTGTTTCCTTTGCCATTTTTTTAACTTAAAATATTTGTTATTGAATTGTAAATAAATTGTTAACAAAAGTAAGTATATTAAACAATATGTCAATGTTAAGTTTTTAATTAAACATAAAACTTAACATTAGAAAAAATCCCGAGTTAAACTCGGGATTTTTTTTAGATTCTGAAACGAGTTCAGAATGACAATATGTTATTTCAAACTTGCTAAACTTTGTTCTAAAGTGGCAATTTTTGCTAAAGCATCGGCCTCTTTTTTGCGTTCGTTTGCAATTACTTGTTCGGGTGCTCCGTTAACAAATTTTTCATTAGACAATTTCCCTTGCACTGAACGTAAGAATCCTTGAGTATATTTCAATTCTTCTTCTAATTTAGCTATTTCCGCATCTAAATCAACATTTCCTCCTACTGGAATAAAATATTCATTCGATTTTACACGATACGATAAGGCTCCGTTTACTTTTTCATCTACATAAACTAGATCTACAATGTTACCTAGTTTCATAATTACTGAATCAAAGTGCGTTGACGATTTTTCATTGTTCACTACTTTTAATTCGATTGTTTCTTTGAACGAAATATTTTTATCTTTTCTAATCGTTCTAATTCCTGAAATTACTTCTGTAGCCATTTCAAAATCTGCAATTAATTTTTCATCAAAAGCTTTCATTTCTGGCCAAGAAGCAACGATTAACGCTTCTTCCGGAGTTCTTTCTGTAATATGTTGCCAAATTTCTTCTGTTAAGAACGGCATAAACGGATGCAACAATTTCAAATTAGCTTCTAACATTTCGATGGCTTTATCGAAAGTTGTTCTGTCAATGGGTTGTTGATAACCTGGTTTAATCATTTCTAAAAACCACGAACAAAAATCGTCCCAAACCAATTTATAAATTGCCATTAACGCATCTGAAATTCTGTATTTATCGAAGTTGTCTTCAATTTCTAACAATGTTTTTTGCAACTTCGCTTCGTACCATTCTACCGCAACTTTTGAAGATTCAGGTTGTGCAATATCAGCAACTTCCCATCCTTTAATTAAACGGAACGCATTCCAAATTTTATTAGAAAAACCTTTTCCTTGGTTACATAATTCTTCGTCAAATAAAATATCGTTTCCAGCAGAAGCACTCAATAGCAATCCTACACGAACACCATCGGCACCAAATTTTTCAATTAAGCCAAGTGGTTCTGGTGAATTTCCTAATGATTTAGACATTTTACGCCCTTGTTTATCTCGAACCAATCCCGTTAAATATACATTTGAAAACGGTTTCTCTCCAGCAAATTCATAACCTGCAATAATCATACGCGCTACCCAGAAGAATAAAATATCTGGCCCAGTAACTAAATCATTTGTTGGGTAATAATATTTGAATTCCTCATTTTCAGGATCTAGCATTCCACCAAAAACAGATATTGGCCATAACCATGATGAAAACCAAGTATCTAGTGCGTCTGGATCTTGTTTTAAATCGTTTACAGTTAAATTAGTGTTGCCAGTTTTTGCTTTTGCAAGTTCAAGCGCCTCTTCTTTGCTCTCTGCAACTACGAAATCTTCTTTTCCATCACCATAATAGTACGCAGGAATTTGTTGGCCCCACCATAACTGACGTGAAATATTCCAATCGCGAATATTGTTTAACCAATGCGCATAGGTATTATTAAAACGAGATGGATGTAATTTAATCTCGTCTGATTCTAAAACGGCTTTAATTGCTGGTTTTACTAAATCATCCATTTTTAAAAACCATTGGTCCGACAATCTTGGTTCGATTACCGCTTTTGTTCTTTCAGAAGTTCCTACGTTATTTACGTGATTTTCAACTTTTGCTAAAGCGCCAATAGTTTCTAATTCTTTCTCGATTTCCTTACGAACCTCAAAACGATCTTTACCTTCATAATGTAATCCGAATGAATTTAAAGTAGCATCTTCGTTGAAAATATCGATGATTTCTAAACCGTGTTTTTCGCCAAGTGTTTTATCGTTTACATCGTGAGCAGGCGTTACCTTTAAACAACCTGTACCAAATTCCATATCTACATATTCGTCGAAAATAATAGGAATTACTCGGTTGCAAATAGGCACAATAGCTTTTTTACCTTTTAAATGGAAATAACGCTCGTCTTCTGGATGAATACAAATGGCAGTATCTCCTAAAATAGTTTCAGGACGTGTGGTTGCAATCGTTACAAACTCATTACTTCCTTCAATTTGGTAACGTAAATGATATAATTTTCCTTGTCTTTCTTCGTAAATTACTTCTTCATCAGACAACGTAGTTTTAGCTTCTGGATCCCAGTTTACCATACGGTAACCGCGATAAATCATCCCTTTGTTATACAAATCAACAAACGACTTGATTACTGAAGCCGACATATCGTCGTCCATGGTGAATTTAGTTCTATCCCAATCGCAAGAACAACCTAATTGTTTTAATTGCTCTAAGATAGTTCCACCGTATTTTTCTGTCCAATCGAAAGCGTGTTTTAAAAATTCTTCACGCGATAAATCGGATTTATTAATTCCTTCCGATTTTAACTTTGCTACAACTTTTGCTTCGGTTGCAATAGAAGCGTGATCGGTTCCTGGAACCCAACAAGCGTTGAATCCTTTTAAACGTGCACGACGAATTAATACGTCTTGAATGGTATTGTTTAACATGTGCCCCATGTGCAAAACTCCGGTTACGTTTGGTGGCGGAATTACAATTGTATATGGAGTTCTATGGTCGGGCGTTGAATGGAAATATTTGTTTTGCATCCAATAGTCGTACCATTTCTTTTCTACTTGTTTGGCATCAAATTGAGCTGGAATCATTTTATGTTAGATGTTAGATGTTAGATGTTAGATGTTTTTTACACTCTAAATTCTAAAATATTATTAATAAGTTACAAAAATTAAAATAGTTTACCGCTTAGCCCCGATAGAACAAGCACCGTGTGCAAGTGATAGCGGGAATAAGGTTTACAAATACAAACGGCAGACTCGCTGCGAAAAAATATTTTGGTACACTTTTTGTAAATTTAAATGCAAAAGTAACGATATCTACTAAAATAAAAAAAGTTAAATTACTTGTTAGTAGTTTTTAAAGTACATATTTTTACGATAACCCAAAATATAAAATGATGAAAAAATTATTTAATTTACTAATACTTTTTGTTGGTTTATTTGTTTCTGCCCAAGAAGGCGCTAAAATTGAATTTAAAACGGAAACTATAAACTATGGTGACGTTGTGAAAGGTAAAGATGATGGTGTTCGCGAATTTGTTTTTACAAATACTGGCGATGCTCCTCTTATTATTAAAGATGTAAAATCGAGCTGTGGTTGTACAGTACCTACTAAGCCTACAGAACCTATTATGCCTGGTAAAAGTGATAAAATTGTGGTTAAATACAATATGAATCCAGGTCCGATTAGTAAAACTCTAACAGTAGAAACCAATGCTGTTAATAAACCAAATGGTATTATTCCGTTAAGAATAAAAGGAAATGTAATTCAGGATAAAAAATAAAAAAAGGCTCTCAATTTGAGAGCCTTTTTTTATAGTATTTTTTCAAGATAAAATTCGAATTCTAAAAGTTTTCCATCTCTTTCGATTAGAATTTTTATTTTTTTTCCTTCTTCCGATTGAAACAACTCTGTAATTTTTTGAATGGTATAATTGTGACTACTTTTATTGTTGATCTTTATTATTATATCTCCTGCCAATAGGCCTGCCTTAGCTGCCGGAGAATTTTCTCTTACTTCATAAATTTGAAAATTAGGTTTAAGGGTGTATTTATAGTTATATACCTTATTAATATATTCTGTAGCGTTTACCTCACCTTTACCACTAACATTTGTGAAACTGTCTAACTCTTTTACCCATTGTTGTCCAAAATGATGTACTTCTAAACCAGACATATTATAATTAAAAGGTTCATTAAAAAGATTATTTTGTTTGTAATAAAAAAAATGATTTTTGTAATCTAAAATCCAATTAAATCTCTTAATTATTTCTCCTCCTAAAGAGCCGTCCCTTCCTTTAAATAAATCTAACTCACTTAATTTTATATCTGGATAAGAAACTAATGCATGATGTAGAATAAATGTGTCTAATTGCAAACTTTCTATTCTAGATTTTTTTCCCTTTACGTCTCCGCTTAACCCTCTTCCTAAAAAATCTATAAAATATCGTTCCTTACATTTAATTGAATCACTTTCAAAAAGCCACAAACCATCACCTAATCCACTATCAAATAGCAATTTGGCATTGTGATTTTCATCACTATTTTCAATTTTTAAATTTACATAAGGTTTATTTTGATAAATTTCAATTTGAGTCTTTTCATATCTATTCATTTTTTTTGTGATAGTTTCAAAATCTTTGTATAAGTAAAGTTTCTTTTTGGAATAATTTATTTCAACTAAAAAATCTTTAAAAAAAGAAGAACCAATAATTCCATTTATTTGAATACCAAGTTTGTCAACCAAGCTTATATCTTGGTTAGTAACCAATAAAACTTGAAAATTTCTATCTACTAAACCGTTTATTTCAAACTTATTCTTTTCAGAAATATAAGCATTTAGCTCTTTTCCGTACCCTAAACCTCGAACACTAATGGTTTTTGGATTATAAAAAGCTATACTGTCATTTTCGGGGAAACTAAATAAAAGATTCTTTTCTGAACCAGTATCCAGAATCATTTTTAAATCAACATCATTTACTTTTACATCTACAATTATTAAATTGTAAATCAATTCAAATGGAATTTCAATCTTATTTTTATGAGAAATCCAGTTCAGTTGGGCAAAAGTACACTGACTAATAAATAATATGAAAAGTAATCTTAACATTAAGTAATAATTATTGTAACAATTTACTACATATTTAATGCTAAAAAAAAATATTTTTATAATTATTTAACAAAAAACAATATAAAAATTAAATACAAACCCGTTGTGCATTATAAAAAAAGTTGCTCAAATCATTAAAAATGATTAAATTGTATTGACTTTCAAACAATTACAATAATGAGCAACCTTGAAGCA
>JACXVH010000076.1 GCA_014763515.1 Flavobacteriaceae bacterium | reverse complement strand
TACAACATTAACTTCTATTCAATTTTTGAATAAATTTGTATTTAATAGAAATATAAACAATTTAAAAATAAATCTCGTTTAATAATGCACAACGGGTTTGTAGTAAAAATAATAATTTTTTATGAATATATGTTAATAAGTGCTAAATATTTTTTTAGCACTTATTTTGCAATTGCTTAAAACACTTAATTTTTGGGAGAATTATTTAATTTTCAAAGTCTTATAAAGTTAAATGGTAACAATTTTGTACAAAATTGTTATAAACTTTAAATATATTTCAATAGTAAAAAATGCGTGTTAAAAAAAATGTAAAAATTATTCTATGTAATTTTTGTTTCAAATGAGTTTTTTATTATATATTTGAAAATTGAACGTAAAACCGCGCTACTATGAAAAGATTTTTACTATTTTCAATTGCTTCAATACTAGGTAGTTTGAGCGTAGAGGCTCAAATGTATGTGAGTCCTACAAGCTATGTTTATGTAAACGACCAGTTTGTGTTTGTTAATCAAGATGTAAACATTGGTAATACAGGAAACATTTATTTAAGAAACCAATCACAGTTATTGCAAGGAGCTCCTTCTTCTTTAAATGACGGAGCAGGAGAATTGTCTGTCTTTCAAGAAGGTACTACAAATAATTTTCAATATAATTATTGGTGTTCACCAGTAGGGAGAGCTACTGGCGGAGCAGGTAATACAAATTTTGGAATTAATTTATTAAAAAGACCTTCTGTAGATGGTGATAAAATAACGAGTTCTAATATCACTATTACTAATGGCTATGACGGTTCGGCTACTAATTCATCTTTAACAGTATCTAATCGATGGATATGGAAATATATTGCTTCAAATGTTTATGCTTTAAATAGTGGTGGATGGCAATATGTAGGAAGTAACTTTGATGTTGAACCTGGTTTAGGATTTACAATGAAAGGAGTTTCTGGTACTGACGCAACTATTGCAGACTATGCTGAAAATGGAGGTGCTGGTATTGCAAATAATACAGGTAGTGCTCAACGATATGATTTTAGAGGACGTCCTAATAACGGCGACATGACGGCACTTGTTTCTAATGCTCCAGGAGCTTACTATTTAAATTTAACTTTAGTTGGTAATCCGTATCCTTCTGCAATAAATTTAAATTGGTATTTATTAGAAAATAGTGGTTTTGCCGTAGATTATGGTACAGGTGCTATTTCTGCTTCTGGTACTGCTCAAATTGATAATACAGCTTATTTTTGGGAGCATGATAAATCAAATAATACGCACAATGTAGGAGGTTATGTAGGAGGTTATGGAACTTATAAACCAGATCCTAGTAATGCTAATGTAATTGGTACATATGCTTCGGCTCCTATGAGTACTTATGATTCTAGTGGTGAATGGAATAACGGGACTCCAGGTTCAAATATTGGAACTGTAGTTACGAATACTTATAAAAGAATGTTTGCTCCAATAGGTCAAGGATTTATGGTTCATGGTGTGGTGCCTTCTGGAACTGTAACAATGAGAAATAGATACAGAACTTTTGTTAAAGAAAACACTACTAACTCTCAGTTTGAAAGAGTTGCAAATTCTAATAATCAATTAGCGATTGAAAATCAATATTTAGAAGATATGCCAAATGTGGCAGGTGTTGATTATACTCAATTTCCTAAAGCATCGCCAACTCCAAAAATTGCTTTACATATTAAGGCTAATGAAGCAGCTATCTATGAAAATTACATTGTTTTTTCAGGTAATACTTCTGATGATTTAGATTTCTTTGATGGTAAATCTCCTTATACAGCAGTAGCTAAAAATGCGTCTTTAATGACTAACGATAGAGCAGAGAAATTAACAATTGCTTCTTTACCTTTTGCGGTTGAAAAAACAGTTCCATTGTACTTAAAATGTGATGAACTAACAACTTTTAAAGTCAAGCTTGCGAACTTAAATAATTTTGATAACGATGTTTACGTTCATGATATTGTAAATAATACTTATTTTAATGTTAGAAATGGTATTTATGAAGTAACATTGCCTGCTGGAGAATATACTTCTCAATATGAGATTACTTTCAGAGATGCTAATGCAACTTTAAGTGAAGATAACGATGTTGTAGCTTCTTCTTTCCAAGTTTATCAAAACAACCCACAACAGTTATTAACAGTTTTTAATACTTTAGGTAAAGATGTTGTAAGTTTATCTTTATATGATATGACTGGTAAAAATGTTATCTCTAAAGAAAAACTAGGTACTAATGATCGTTTTGAAATTGCTACAAATGCTTTAAGTGATGGTGTTTATGTAGTAAAAGTTAATACTGCAGATAATCATTCAGTTGAGAAAAAAGTTTCAATATTTAAATAATTAAGATTTTAAAATATTTATAAAAATCCCGATTTATCGGGATTTTTTATTTGTAACATGAATCAAAAAATAGAAATAGAATTTAAATCTGGTATCGAGTTATATATTAAAAGAGACGATTTGAATCATCCGTTTATTTCAGGTAATAAGCTTCGTAAATTAAAATATAATTTAATGGAGGCAAAGAATAAAGGTTTTTCTAAAATTGTGACTTTTGGTGGTGCTTTTTCAAATCATATTTTAGCTACAGCTGCAGCTGGTAAAGAATTTGGTTTCGAAACTATTGGTGTTATTCGTGGAGAAGAGCTTGCTTTTGAAATCGAAAACAATCCTACATTATATGAGGCTAAAAAGTTAGGAATGGTTTTTTATTTTGTTACTAGGGAAGTTTATAGAAATAAAGCATCTGTTGATTTTTTAAAACATTTAGAAGATAAGTTTGGTTCTTTTTATTTGGTTCCTGAAGGAGGAACGAATGAATTAGCTATTAAAGGATGTGAGGAAATTTTAAAAGAAGATGATTTCAGTTTTGATTTTATTTGTTGTGCAGTAGGAACTGGTGGTACAATTTCAGGTATTATTAATGCTTCTCAGCAAAACCAAAAAATATTAGGTTTTCCAGCATTGAAAGCTAATTTTTTATACAATCATATTCGTAAATTTGTACATAAAAATAATTGGGATTTAGTTTTAGACTATCATTTTGGTGGATATGGTAAAATAAAGCCTGAATTGATAACGTTTTTAAATAAGTTTTATTTAGAAACAAAAGTTCCTTTAGATCCTTTGTATAATGGAAAAATGATGTTTGGAATTATAGATTTAATCTCTAGAGATTTTTTTCCTCCAAATGCGAAGATTTTAGCCATACATACTGGAGGATTACAAGGAATAAAAGGAATAAACAAGATTTTAAAAGAGAAGAAAAAAGAGATTATTATTTATGAAGATTAGATTTTTTACAATTGTACTATTTGGTTTAATTATAACAAGTTGTGGTTCATCTAAAAAGGTTGTAAGGACAACAAGTACAAAAACGAATACTAGCAGAACGGTTCATCAAAAACCAGTTGTGGTTACTACGGAGAAGAAATCGGAGCCTGCAAAAACAACAACTCAAAGTAATAATGAAACGCTAGAAGCAACATCAAAAGTTAGTGCAACTACAATAACTGTAACGGAATATATTAACCAATTTAAGGGAGTTGCTCAAGGTAATATGAAAACTTACGGAATTCCCGCAAGTATTATTTTAGCACAAGGAATTTTAGAGTCAGGTGCAGGCAAAGGAAGGTTGTGTTTGGAAGCAAATAATCATTTCGGAATTAAGTGCCATAAAGAGTGGACAGGTCCAACAATAACTCATGACGATGATGCAGCGCAAGAATGTTTTAGAAAATATTCAGATCCAGCAGATTCTTTTCGAGATCATGCTTTGTTTTTAACGTCAAGAAGTAGATACAATAGTTTATTTCAACTAAATAAATTAGATTACAAGGGTTGGGCTGAAGGTTTAAAAAAAGCGGGTTATGCCACAGATCCAAAGTACCCTTCTAAATTGATTGGTTTAATAGAAAGATATAAGTTAAACTTGTTTGACGAAGAAGTTACTGGAACTTCTGGGAAAAGTAATACAGTAGTTGTAGTAGATAATTCAGTTGCTGATGCAAATATGTATACCATTCAAAAAGGGGATACTTTGTACTCATTATCAAAGATGTTCAATACAACTGTAGAAGAAATTAAACGATTAAATAAATTAAATGATAATAGTTTGTCTATTGGGCAAATAATTAAAGTAAAATAATGAATTATTCTAGAAGTAGTGCTTTGTTTATTGAAGCAGGAAAAGTTATACCAGGTGGTGTTAATTCACCTGTAAGAGCATTTAAAGGAGTTGGAGGTACGCCAATATTTATTAAAGAAGCAAAAGGGGCGTATTTATTTGATGAAGACGGTAATCAATTTATTGATTATATCAATTCATGGGGTCCAATGATTTTAGGTCATGCTTTTGAACCTGTTGTAAATGCAGTTATTGAAAGAGCAAAAAAAGGAACTTCGTTTGGAACACCTACAGAGTTGGAAACGAAAATTGCTGAATTAGCAGTTTCTATGGTTCCAAACATTGATAAAATTAGATTTGTGAACTCAGGTACGGAAGCTTGTATGAGTGCAATTCGTTTAGCGAGAGGTTACACCAAAAGAGATAAGATTATTAAATTTTCAGGTTGTTATCATGGTCATTCCGATTCTTTTTTGATAGCTGCAGGAAGTGGACTGAGTACTTTTGGTGTACCAAATAGTCCTGGAGTTACACAAGGAACAGCTAAAGATACTTTATTGGCGAAGTTTAATGATATTGAAAATGTAAAATCAATTTTCGAAGCAAATAAAAACGAAATAGCAGCTGTAATAGTGGAGCCTGTTCCAGGTAATATGGGTTGTATACCGCCTTTGAATAACTTTTTAGCTCAATTAAGAGAAGTTTGTACTAATAATAATACTTTGTTGATCTTTGATGAAGTAATGACGGGATTTCGTTTAGCAAAAGGAGGAGCACAAGAGTTATATAACGTTAAAGCCGATTTGGTTTGTTTTGGTAAAGTTATTGGTGGTGGTTTGCCTGTTGGAGCATTTGCAGGTAGTGAAGAAATAATGAATTACTTGGCACCTCTTGGTCCAGTTTACCAAGCAGGAACCTTGTCAGGTAATCCTTTAGCAATGGCTGCTGGATATGAAATGTTGAAAGCTTTAAATGCAGATCTAGATATTTACAAGCGTTTGGAAGAAAAAACAGCTTATTTAGAAAAAGGAATGCGCAGTGTACTAGAAAAAAATAAAGTAGAGTTTACTATCAATAGAGTAGGTTCTATGATTTCTGTGCATTTTGATAAAAATCCAGTTGTCGATTTTGAAACCGCTAAAAATGGAGATAATCAAAAATTTAAAGATTTCTTTCACGGATTGTTAAACAATGGAGTTTATATTGCGCCATCGTCTTATGAAACTTGGTTTTTAACTGATGCTTTAACTTATGAAGATTTAGATAATACCGTTAAAGCTATTGAAAAAGTCACTAAATAATGGTAAAAAAAAATCCCAGTTTTAAACTGGGATTTTTTTTAATTTTCAATTTCTTGACATAAAGCTTTATTCGCTTTTAATTTTTTATATTCGTTTTCGTTAAGAACGGATTTAATTTTTGAGTCAAATTTTCTTCTTAGAAGAATTTTTCTTTCCTCATTTAAATTTGGTTCCGTAGAGAAAGCAATATTTTTATGTGCTATTACTTCGTATACGGCTTGTGTTTTAGCATCGTCTAAACTTAAGTATTCTTTAATTTTATAAGTTGTTTCTTTTGCTTTTGGGTCACTTATCTTAACAGGTTCTTGTGCTTTCGAAACTAAATTTACAGAAAATATAAAAACTAATGTTAATAAAACTTTTTTCATAGTAGTTAAAAGGTTAAAATATTATCAAATCTAAATTAAAAAAATTGTTTTGGCAAATTTTTTAACCCATTTTATTTTTTAGACATTCTCTTTTCTCTTAAATGAGCCTTTTTTTCTTCTCTCTTTTCAGTTTGAATTTGATCCCATTTTTTCATTTGGTCTTCACTTAAAATTTTTCCAAGACGTTCTTTGTCATGAGCTCTTTCATTTTGAAGTTCAGCTTTTAGTTCTTCTCTTTCTTCTTCAGATAATCTTGGTTTTCCAGCTTCTCTTCTTGCTTGAATTTCAGCTCTTTTAGCCTCTCTTTTGTCAGCTTTTTCAACTAAAAATGCTTTTACCTCTTTTTGTTGTTTTGTGTCTAAATTTAAATCTGTTGTCATTCTTTTTAGTTGAACTTCAACTTGTTCTTCTTTAGATAACTTTCCTTTTCTTTCATTTTGAGAAAAAGAAATCATACTGATTAGCATTACTGCAATAATTAATAAATTTTTCATCTTTTATATTTTTTTTGATTTATAGTCTTAAGACATTAAAAAAAATAGAAGGTTTAAAGCTAATAGTTTTTTTATGTAATTATAAATGCTAATGTAAGTAAATAATTTAAATTACTTTAATAGCTTAACTATTTTATTCTCACCATCAACAATTACTTTAGTTAAATTGTGTTTTGCCAATTCCTTCATTGCAGCATCCCATTTTTTACCGCTCAAGCCTGCTTTTTCTTTTAATTGTCCTAAAACTTGATTGTTTTCTGCTTTTAAAAGTTCCACAATGGCTTTTGCTTCATCACTAATTGCTAGTGGTTTAGCTTCTGGTTTCATTTGCGGGAAGAACAATACTTCTTGAATGGATTGGTTGTTTGTTAAGAACATAATTAATCGATCCATTCCAATTCCTAATCCAGATGTTGGT
>JACXVH010000434.1 GCA_014763515.1 Flavobacteriaceae bacterium | reverse complement strand
GCTGATATGGCGCCAAACGTATACATCAACATTACATTATTGAAACCACACGCTTCAACTATGAACGATGCGCCAATTCGCATGTATGGAATTTTACCTATTGAAGTGGTAGATAAAAATACAATTCTAGAACCTGTTTTAATTATGCCAGAAGTGCTTCGTCCCGAGAAAAAAGCTTCTTTAAAAGTGAGTGAGAAAAATGGTAAAGCAATGAGTTATACTATTGCAATTGTAGATGAAGGTTTACTCGATTTAACGCGTTTTAAAACGCCAAATGCTTGGGATAAATTTTATTCAAAACAAGCACTTGGTGTAAAAACTTGGGATATTTATGATGATGTAATTGGTGCGTATGGTGGAAAAATAAATCAAATTTTCAGTATTGGTGGTGATGAAGATTTAGGTGGCGGAAGCAATAAAAAGGCAAATCGATTTAAACCTGTTGTTATTTATCTTGGACCATTTAAACTAGAAAAAGGACAAACCAAAACACATTCGTTTGAAATGCCAAATTATATTGGTTCGGTTCGAACAATGGTAGTTGCCGGAAATGATGACGAAAATGCTTATGGAAGCTATCCTGTTGAAATTGACATCGTCAATCCAAATCCAGAAACTACTGATTTTGTAGATGTGATTTTGGAACCCAATAGCACCAAACAAGTCAACTGGACAACATTTGGCGTAAACGGAACAAATAAAGCATCAGTTGAAGTTTCATCTTTCCCGACAATTGATTTCAATAGAAGGTTAAAATATTTAATTCAATATCCTCATGGTTGCGTCGAACAAACTACTTCAAGTGTGTTTCCTCAACTATATCTAAACGATATTGTATCGATTGATGATGGAAAAAAACAACAAATTCAACGCAATATTAATATTGGCATTCAACGATTGGGTAATTTCCAATTAGCTAGTGGTGGATTATCGTATTGGCAAGGAAATTCTCATCCAGACGATTGGGGAACATCGTATGCAGGTCATTTTATGATGGAAGCTGAGAAAAAAGGATATGTATTACCTATTGGTTTCAAACAAAAGTGGATTTCACATCAACAACAAATGGCAAAACAATGGCGCTTCGATGCTCGTTATCATAACGATTTTGCGCAAGCTTATCGTTTGTACACTTTAGCGCTTGCTGGTTCATCCGATTTAGGTTCTATGAACAGACTACGCGAAACGGTTGGCATTTCTAACGAATCGAAATTCCGTTTAGCAGCTGCTTATGCCATAATTGGTCAGAAAAAAACGGCTTTGAATTTAATTAACGGATTAACTATTGAAAGCAACAATCATTACTACTACTATGGTTCGGAAGAGCGAAATAGAGCGATGTTATTAGAAACCTATTTATTAGTTGGTGAAAAAGCAAAAGCCTTTGACGTAGCTACTAAACTAGGTAAAAACTTATCTTCAAGTAATTGGATGAGTACACAAACTACCGCTTATAGTTTATATGCGATGTCTAAATTTGCTATGGCAAATGGTGGTAAAGGAATTTCTGTTTCGTTAACTCAAAAAGGAAAAACACAACCTTTAACGACTTCAAAATCAATTTTAGA
>JACXVH010000075.1 GCA_014763515.1 Flavobacteriaceae bacterium | reverse complement strand
AAAACAAAACGCGATCACGATCGTCATCATAATAATGAAAAGTTAAAATAATTGTGAATTTACATTTACAAAAGTCAAAAGTTAAAAGTCAAAAGTCAAAAGTAACAATAACAGGTTCTAAATCAGAAACTAATCGATTATTGCTTCTAAAAGCTTTGTATCCAAATTTAGAAATTGCTAACATTTCCAATTCAGATGATTCTGAAGTGATGCAAAAGGCATTAACCATCACCCAACACCCATCACCCATCACCCAAACAATAGACATTCATCACGCAGGAACTGCCATGCGATTTTTAACGGCTTTTTTTGCCATTCAAGAAGGAAATGAGGTAATGTTGACAGGTTCTTCTCGAATGAAAGAACGTCCGATTAAAATTTTAGTAGAAGCGCTACAACAATTAGGAGCTGAGATTTCGTATGTCGAAAATGAAGGTTTTCCTCCAATTCAAATTAAAGGAAAAAAACTAACACAAAATAAAGTGTCATTACCTGCGAATGTTAGTAGCCAGTACATTTCTGCTCTGTTGTTGATTGCGCCAAAATTAGAAAATGGTTTAGAATTAACACTCGAAGGCGAAATCACTTCGGTTCCGTATATCAAAATGACGTTGGCGTTATTGAATGAAATTGGGGTACAAACTTCTTTTGAAAATAACACAATTAAAGTCAACCATCAACCATCAACCATCAACCATCAACCAATAACAGTTGAATCAGACTGGAGCTCGGTTTCGTATTGGTATTCTATTGCAGCTTTGTCTGAAATTGGAACGCAAATCACTTTGTCGAGCTACAAGAAAAACAGCTTACAAGGCGATGCCGCTTTGGCTGAGATTTATAAAGATTTTGGAGTAGAAACAATTTTCAACGAAAATGATACAATCACAATTTCAAAAGTAAAACCCCATTACCTTTCACCTTTTACCTATAACCTAAAAGATTGTCCCGATATCGCACAAACTATTGCCGTAACTTGTTTTGGTTTAGGAATAGGTTGCGATTTATTCGGTTTACATACATTAAAGATTAAAGAAACCGATCGCCTAGAAGCGTTAAAAAATGAGTTAACCAAATTAGGTGCAGAAATTTCAGTAACAAACGAATCGATGCATTTAAAACCATCAACTTCAATCAACAAAAACATTGCAATAAAAACCTATCAAGATCATAGAATGGCTATGGCTTTTGCACCGCTTTCGCTTCGTGTTCCTATTGTTATTGAAGAAGCTGAAGTGGTTTCTAAATCGTATCCTGATTTTTGGAACGACCTAAAATCTGTTGGTTTTCAAGTGAAATAAAATCGCTTTCTTAAAAATAAATCTCAATTTACTTGACAACCCCTATTTTCAGATTGTATATTTGCACCCGTTTCGATTTCAGAAAAAGTCTGATTTCTAAATTCTAATTTCAAAATTTAACTATGAAGTTATCTAATTTTAATTTTAATCTTCCAGCTGAGTTATTGGCTGAATTCCCTGCTGAAAACAGAGATGAGTCAAGATTAATGGTTGTTCATCGCAAAACAGGTGAAATTGAGCATAAAATGTTTAAAGATATTATCGACTATTTCGACGATGGTGATGTAATGGTTTTAAACAATACAAAAGTTTTTCCTGCTCGTTTATATGGTAACAAAGAAAAAACAGGAGCTCGTATTGAAGTTTTCTTGTTAAGAGAATTAAATGCAGAACAACGTTTATGGGATGTTTTAGTAGATCCAGCTCGTAAAATTAGAATTGGAAATAAATTGTACTTTGGAGATGACGATTCATTAGTTGCTGAAGTTATCGACAACACTACGTCAAGAGGTAGAACATTACGTTTCTTATACGATGGTTCATACGAAGAATTCCGTCAAAAACTAGTTGATTTAGGAGAAACTCCAATTCCTAAATATATTAATAGAGAAGTAACTCCTGAAGATGCCGAACGCTATCAAACTATTTATGCAAAAGAAGAAGGTGCTGTAGCAGCTCCCACAGCTGGTTTACACTTTTCTAAACATTTAATGAAACGTTTGGAAATTAAAGGAATAAATTTTGCTGAAGTTACATTGCATGTTGGTCTAGGAACTTTTAATCCAGTTGAAGTTGAAGATTTATCCAAACATAAAATGGATTCAGAAGAAATGGTAATTACTCAAGAAGCATGCGATATAGTAAATCAAGCTAAAGCAAAGAAAAATAAAGTATGTTGTATTGGAACAACTTCTATGCGTGCCATGGAAAGTTCAGTTTCTTCTATGAAAACTTTAAATCCTTATGTAGGATGGACTAATAAATTTATCTATCCACCTTATGACTTTAGTATTGCTGATTGTATGGTAACTAATTTTCATACTCCTAAGTCAACTTTATTAATGATGATTTCTGCTTTTTGTGGTCATGATTTAATAAAGAAAGCCTATGAAGAAGCTGTAAAAGAAAAATACAGGTTTTATTCTTATGGAGACGCAATGTTAATATTATAACGAATTTTATTTTTAAATTTATAAAAAAAGCTGTCTTTTTTGACAGCTTTTTTAATTATATTGTATTTCTTTGGTTAAATTTATAAAATAAAAATAATTATTTAAGGTTTATGAACTTTAAAAACACAAGAGAGTTCTCTAAAGAACTTGATAGACAAGACAACTTAGCGAAATATAGAGAAGAATTTATATTTCCTAAAGTTAATGGTAAAGAAGTAATTTATTTTGTTGGAAATTCATTAGGGTTACAACCTAAAAGAGCTCGTAAGTATGTTGATGAGGTAATGGACGATTGGGCTAACCTAGCTGTAGAAGGTCATTTTTATGCTGAAAAACCTTGGTGGGATTATCATGAACGTTTTTGTCAGCCGTTAAGTGAAATTGTTGGGGCAAAACCGACTGAAGTTGGTGTAATGAACACATTAACAGTAAACTTACATTTATTAATGGTGTCATTTTATCAGCCTACAAATAAGAAATTTAAAATTATTTGTGAAGAAAAAGCATTTCCTTCCGATCAATATTTAATACAAAGCCAAGTTACATTTCATGCAAAAACAGTAGGTTTTAATCCTAGCGAAGCAATTATTGAAATTCCTAGAAGACAAGGAGAAGCTAATATTAGAATTGAAGATATTTTGTCCAAAATTGATGAGGTTGGAGATGAGTTAGCTTTGGTTTTAATAGGAGGTGTTAATTATTATACCGGACAAGTTTTCGACATGAAAACAATAACGGAAGCAGGTCAGAAAGTTGGTGCTTATGTTGGTTGGGATTTAGCACATGCTGCTGGTAATATTGAGTTAAAACTTAATGAATGGGGAGTAGATTTTGCAGCTTGGTGTAGCTATAAATACATGAATTCAGGCCCTGGAAATGTTTCGGGATATTTTGTACATGAAAAACACCATAACGATAAAGAATTAAGCCGTTTTGCTGGCTGGTATGGTCATAATAAAGAAAGACGATTCTTAATGGAACCTCAATTTGAACCTGTTCATGGGGCAAATGGGTGGCAAATAAGTAATCTTCCTGTTTTATCTATGGCACCTTATTTAGCATCTTTAGAAATGTTTACTGAAGTAGGGATGCCAAATTTAATTGCAAAACGAAATTTATTGACGGCTTATCTTGAATTTGTTTTACGTGAAATTGATAAAGAAACACCAAACACTCAATTTGAAATTATTACACCAGAAAATCAAGAAGAAAGAGGTGCGCAGTTGTCAGTGTATTTACATGGACAAGGTAAAGAACTATTCAATTATTTAATGAAAAATGGTGTTATTACAGACTGGAGAGAACCAAATGTTATTCGTTTAGCACCAGTCCCATTATACTGTTCATTTGAAGATATGTATGAGTTTGGACAAATACTTAAAAATGGAATTTTAAATAATTAATAATTTAATATGGGACATTTTATTTCAGAGGAATGGAGAGATTTAGATGCAGAGTATGAAACGGTAAAAAAATATTTTGTATCCAATTTAGGTAGAATTAAGAGTTGTGTAAGAGGAGATGAGGCAAATTGTACAATGCTAAAAGGCGGTTTAACAGATGGATTCCCTAGAATTTCATTCTCAGTTATTCAAAAGGAGGGAAAAGCTAAACAAAAGCATGTCTTAATTCATCATTTAGTGGCTAAATTATTTATTCCTAAAGCAAATAATGAAGCCTTAACGCATGTTATTCATTTAGATTTTGATCGTAAAAATAATCGAGTCGATAATTTAAAATGGGTTACACGAGAAGAAATGTTTGCGCATGTTCATAAAAGCCCAGTTGCTAAAGAAAGTCTTAAAAAAGTACAAGAATTTAATAGACAAAGTAACGGACATAAACTTACAGTTACTGAAGTTATACGTTTAAAAAAGAAATTATTAGATCCAAATAGAAAAACACGCTACAAAATTTTAGCAAAACAATTTGGGGTTTCAATGATGGCATTACAAAGAATTAAAACAGGTGAAAATTGGGGGCACATAAAAGTGGAGTTTCCAGAAAAACCAGTAATTAAAGAACAAGATTATGACAACAAAACAAGATAAAATAAAAAATTTTGACCCAAGTCAACCAGGATTAGAAGACGCATCAATTTTTGGATTACCATTTACTGCTGAAGAAAGTGAAATCATTATTATTCCAGCACCTTGGGAAGTAACCGTTAGTTACGGAGCTGGCGCATCACTTGGTCCTGATGCTGTTTTAGAAGCCTCATATCAAGTAGATCTCTTGCATCAAGAATTCCCAGAGCTTTGGAAACTTGGAATTTTTATGGACGAAGCACCAAAAAAAATGAAAAAGAATTCCAAAAAATTTAAAAAGTTAGCACAACCTATTATTGAGGCATTAGAAAAAGGTAAATTAATAGAAAATCATCCAGGATTACAACAAGATTTAGATACTATCAATTATGCATGTGCCGATATGGTTGAAACAATCAAACAGCAAACTTTAAAATGGTTAGATAAAGGAAAGTTAGTAGCTTTATTAGGTGGCGACCATAGCACTCCATTAGGCTATTACCAAGCTTTAGCTGAAAAACACAGTGATTTTGGATTGTTGCATTTAGATGCACATATGGATTTAAGAATTGCTTATGAAGGCTTTGCTTATTCTCATGCTTCAGTTATGTATAACGCTTTACAAATTCCAAATATTACTAAAATTGTTCAAATTGGAATTCGAGATTTTTGCGAACAAGAAGTTGGGGTTGTGAAAAATGAAAATGGAAGAGTTATTGTTCATACTGATGTGGATATGAAAAAAGAGGAATTTGAAGGAAAAACTTGGAAACAAAAATGTGACGAGTTAATTGCGCAACTTCCAGAAAAAGTTTGTATTTCCTTTGATATAGACGGAATGTATCCTTGGTATTGTCCAAATACAGGAACACCAGTTCCAGGCGGTTTTTCTTTTGAACAAGCTATCTATTTGTTTAGTAAACTAGCTAAATCAAACAAAAAAATTATTGGATTTGATCTTGTGGAAGTTGCTCCTGGAGATAATGATTGGGATGGGAATGTTGGCGCAAGAATGTTGTTTCATATGTGTGGAGTGTTAGCAAAATCACAAAATTTGAATGTTGGTGAACCTATAATTTTTTAGTTTCAAAAAAAAGTGTACCTTTATATTCAATTAGCTGAATATTAACCAACCTTTAAACAAAATGGGTCACTTTTTAATAGAAGAGTGGCGCGAGTTTGTACCCGAATTTAAGACAAAAAAGAAGTATTTTGTTTCAAATCATGGTAATTTGAAAACACGCGTCATTAAAGATGGAGTAGTTGTAGAAAAGCAACTCAAAGGAAGCATCATTGATGGATATCGTTACATCGGTTTTACTAGAATTGTAAACGGAGAGAGAAAAACAAATCATTTCTCTTTTCACTACATTGTGGGATTAGTTTTTTTAGAGCGAGATTCCAAAAAACATACAAATGTTATTCATCTTGATTATGACAGAATGAATAATGTTGTGTCAAATTTGCAATGGGCAACAAGGAAAGAAATGTTAGACCATGCAAAAAAGAGTCCTTATGTTATTGAAGCTAAGAAAAAATTAATAGAATTCAATAGACAAAGAGATGGACACAAACTAACGGTTAATGATGTTAAACGATTGAAAGCTAAAATTTTTGATCCTAACAGAAAAACTAGATATAAAATACTTGCAAAACAATTTGGTATTTCTGAAATGCAATTATACCGAATAAAATCGGGAGAAAATTGGGGACATATCAAAGTTGATTTAGAACAAAAGGGTTAAAAATTAACCCTTTTGTTTGTTATAGTATTTATTTAAATAGAATAACTTCTCTAAACAAGTAAATATTCAGTATTTTTGTGTAAATTAAAATTAATATGCAAACTCCCAAAAAAATTGCAGTAGTAGGTGCTGGTTTGGTAGGTTCACTATTGGCAATTTATCTCAAAAGAGCGGGTCATAATGTACACGTTTTTGATAGAAGTCCAGATATTAGAAATGTTGAATTTTCAGGTCGTTCCATAAATTTAGTCATGTCTCAAAGAGGTTGGAAAGCCTTAGAACGATTAAATCTTCAACAAGAAATCGAAAAAATAGGTATTCCAGTTGATAAAAGAGCCATACATATTGCTAATGATTCTTTAAATTATCAATTTTATGGTAAAGAAGGAGAAGCCATTTATTCTCTTTCCAGAGGTGTTCTAAATAGAAAAATGATTGATTTAGCCGAAGCTGAAGGTGTAGAATTTAAATTTGAACATAAAATTTGGGATGTTTCTCTCAACACGGCAACATTACAT
>JACXVH010000074.1 GCA_014763515.1 Flavobacteriaceae bacterium | reverse complement strand
AGCTTGTACTTTAGTGCTGTTGGCGACGAATCAATATTAAACCTAAGAAAGTTAAAATTCCATTTACGATTAATATTTCAAATCCGAAATCAAACCCAAACCAGTCGTTGCTTTTAGCATTTAAAACTAATGAAATAGCAACAGCACTAAGAGCAATAATTGGTGAAAGTTTATCTTTTATTTGCCATTTAGTAAATAAACCAAAAGCAAATAATCCTAGTAATGGTCCATACGTAAATCCTGCATATTTCAATACTTTATCAATAATACTTTTATCTTCAAAACCATATTTGAAAAATAAAATTACCAGTATCGAAACAATTACAAATGAAAAATGAATTCGCTTTCTTATTTGTATTTGTTTTACTTCACTGTGTTTAGATTCTATATCTAAAATATCAACACAAAAACATGTGGTTAAAGAGGTAAGCGAACTATCGGCACTAGAATAAGCAGCTGCAATAAGTCCAAGTATAAAGCTAAAAGCAACTACAATTCCTAAATGATGATTGGCCAATATTGGAAATAAGTTATCGCCATGTGCGTCAATCCCATTTTTTGCGGCATATTCTGTAAAAAGTAATCCCATTACTAAAAAAAAGAAATTTACAATAGTTAAAACAATTGTAAACCAAAACATATTTTTTTGCGCATCTTTTAAACTCCTACAAGTTAAATTTTTTTGCATCATGTCTTGGTCAAGTCCTGTCATTACAATGGCAATGAACGCTCCCGAAAGAAATTGTTTCCAAAAATATTTAGGTGAACTAATATCTTCAAAAAAGAATGTTTTAGAAAAAGAACTTTCTGCTAAGTAATCTGAAAAATTTGAAATAGAAATGCCTAAATCGGAAGAAACAACATAAATGCAAATTCCAACTGAAACCAGCATAAAAAGAGTTTGTAAAGTATCTGTCCAAATAATAGTTTTTATTCCTGATTTAAAAGTGTATAACCATATTAATAAAATAGTTGCAGTTACAGTAATCCAATATGGAATGTTTAAAGGATCAAAAACTAAAGTTTGTAAAACATTAGCCACTAATAATAGCCTTAAGTTTGAGCCTACTGTTCTTGAAATTAAAAAGAACCAAGCTCCAGTTTTATAAGAATAGTTTCCAAATCGATCTTTTAAATAAGTATAAATTGTGGTTAAATTTAATTTGTAATAAAGTGGTAGTAAAACAGTACCAATTACAAAATATCCTAAAATGTAACCTAAAACTAATTGAAAATAGACAAACTGCGAGGTTTCAACTTTTCCAGGAACCGAAATAAAAGTAACTCCAGAAAGTGAAGCGCCTATCATTCCGAATGCAACTAAATACCAAGAAGATTGTTTGTTTGCTTTAAAAAATGAATTATTATTACTGGTTTCATTCCTTCCTGTAAAGTAAGAAAACAGAATTAAAACTGAAAAATAGGCGAGTATTAAAACTAAAATGGTAGTAGGTTGCATATCTATTAATTTTAGCAAATATAAAAGAATAAATACTTATCTAAAATTAGACTTTTGTATTTTTGCAGTTATGGAATTACCATCTAGACTTTTAGAAAATGCAGTGAACGAAATTTCGCAATTACCAGGAATTGGTAAGCGTACTGCTTTGCGTTTAGTTTTGCATTTATTAAAGCAACCACAGGAGCAAACAAATGATTTAGCAAATGCATTAGTAGTGTTGCGTAATCAAATACAATATTGTAAAAGTTGTCATAATATTTCCGATTTAGAAATTTGTGATATTTGTTCAAATACTTCTAGAGAAAAATCATTAGTTTGTGTAGTAGAAGATGTTCGCGATGTAATGGCAATTGAAAATACGGGTATTTTTAAAGGAGTTTATCATGTACTTGGAGGAAAAATTAATCCAATTGAAGGTGTTGGTCCAAGTCAGTTAAATATAAAAACATTGGTAGAGAAAGTGGCATCTGGAAATGTTCAAGAAGTGATATTTGCATTGAGTTCTACAATGGAAGGAGATACTACAAACTTTTATATTTACAAACAAATTCAAAGTTATAATATTAAAACTTCAACTATTGCGCGAGGCATTGCTGTGGGAGACGAACTAGAATATGCAGATGAAGTTACACTAGGGCGAAGTTTGCTTCAAAGAATCCCATATTTAGAAAATTAAAAAAATAACGATTATTTTATATTAAAAAGCCTTTGTTTTTTCAGTTTTTTAATCCAAAAAACTATATTTGTTTCCTTAAGTTGATTTCAATGAATAATATATATAAATTACTACTTTTTACATTACTTATTTCGGGAGTTGTATCTTGTATTCCAAATAAAGATTTGGTTTATCTTCAAGATAAAAATAAAAATGAATATTCTATTGAAGTAGATAATTCATTTTCAAAACCATATCGTGTTCAAACAAATGATATCTTAAATATCACCATTAAAGCATTAGACCAAAAGCTTGTTGAAATGTTTAATGTGTCTTCAACTAGTGGAAGTCAAAATCAAGTAAATATTAATAATTTATATTTTAATGGATATTCTGTTGATGATCACGGAAATATAAGAATTCCTGTTTTGGGAGAAATAAATGTATTAGGTTATACAGTAGAAGAAATTAGAGAAACTGTTGAAAAAAAATTACTTGACGAATACTTTAAAAAAGAAGCAAGAATCTTTGTAAATGTTAAACTAGCAGGTTTAAGATATACAATTAATGGTGAAATTGGTTCGCCAGGAACAAATGTTTTATATCAAGATAAGGCTACGATAATGGAAGCTATTGCAAATTCCGGAGATATTCCCATAACTGGAAACAGAAAAAAAGTGCAAATTATAAGAAAGGTACCACAAGGTTTTGAAATACATTATTTAGACTTGACAGATGCTAACATAATGAAATCGCCTTATTTTTATATTCAACCAAACGATTATATTTATGTAAAGCCTTTACCTCAAAAGTCTTGGGGAACAGGAACTACTGGTACTCAAACTCTAAGTGCTGTTGTTTCAGCTTTTACGTTAGTAATAACCACTTATTTGTTGATAAAAAACCTATAATATGTTAGATACAAAAGATTTTAATTTTTTTGAGTCACAATCTACCTTCGATTTTAAAGGTTTTGCTTTAAAGCTTTTAGGTTACTGGAAATGGTTTGTAATTTCTTTAGTAATTACTTTTTTAGTTGCTTACAATATTAACATCAGAAAAGAAAAAATTTTTGGTTTAGATGCCTCAATCGTCGTTAAAGATGAGAATAATTCTTTTTTTACCTCAAATACAAGTTTAGTATTTAATTGGGGAGGAGTTTCCGATAAAGTACAAACGATAATTACTACTTTAAAATCGAGATCACATAACGAACAAGTTGTAGGTAAATTAGAATATTATATCAATTACTTCAAACAAGGGAAATATTATTTAAAAGATGTTTATGGAGAAACACCGTTTTATATAAATTTAGATAAAAATAAAGGGCAAGTTTTAATGCTTCCTTTAACCATAAAATTTGTTTCTCCTACAGAATTCGAATTGTTTGCAGATTTTAAAGAAAGACCTAATGTACAATTGTGTCACTACATTGATGATACAAGAAGTAACTATAAAACGTATGAAAAACAGTTTAAAGCGAAATTTAAAATAAATCAACAGATTAATTTACCTTTTGCAAATTTTTCATTACACATAAATCCCGATGCAGATAATTATGTTGGAAGTGAATATTTAATTCGATTTGATGATTTTAATGAAACAGTTGCTCGATATAAATCAATTGATGTATCAGTAGATATGAAAGCACAATCAGTTGTTATTTTACAATTACAAGGTACCAATAAGAATCGATTAGTTGAATACCTCAATGAAACTGTAGAAGTTCTTAAAGACAAACAATTAGAAAGTAAAAATAAGTTTGCTACAAATACAATCGCTTTTATCGATAGTACGCTTGCTGTAATGGAAGGAAGTATTAAGGATGCTGAAGAAGAGCTGAAAGATTTTAGAAGAGGGAAAAATGTATTTGAATTAGAATCTGGGGGTGAGTTATTAACACAAAAACTAACAGAGTTTGATGTTGAAAAAGATCAAATCGATAGAAAAATAAAATACCTTGATCATTTAAAAAGTTATTTAGATAAAAGTGTAGATTTTTCTAAACTTCCCGCGCCATCAGTAGCCGGAATTGAAGATCCAAATATTTTGACAAATGTTTCAAAGCTAATTCAGCTTTCTGCTAAAAGAGATGAATTATCTTATGCAGTAAAAAGTCAAACGTATTTTTCAGAATTTGACGTTGAAATGGATGCTGTTAAGAACGTTTTGATTGAAAATATACAAAGTGCAAAAAATGCAGCGCTTATCGATTTGAATGCTGTTAACAAAAAGATTTACCAAGCGGAAGGTCAAGTTAGTTTGCTACCCGAACAAAAACAAGAGCATTTAAAAATCACAAGAAAATATAATCTTATAGATAACATTTACAGCACGTTCTTACAAAAACGACAAGAAGCATTAATTGTAAAAGCTTCGAATGTATCAGATATTGAATTCATTGATTCTGCAAAAGATGTTGGTGGAGGGTTAAAAGGACCAAAAACTAGTATTAATTATATTTTGGCAGCTTTAGTAGGTTTTTTAATTCCATTTATAATTGTGTTTTTAATTGTCTTGCTAGATAACAATATCAATACTGCAGAAGACATTTCTAAATTAACAAAAATCCCACTTATTGGAGTAGTAGGTAAAAAGAATACTACTAATAATTTAGCAGTTTTTGAAAAACCAAGATCACCTTTAGCAGAATCCTTTAGGGCGATAAGATCTTCATTACAATTTTTGTATAAAAAACAAGAAAAAGAAGGTGCAAAAATACTTATGTTAACGTCTTCAGTTAGTGGAGAAGGTAAAACATTTTGTTCAATAAATTTAGCAACAGTTTTTGCATTAAGCGAGAAGAAAACGGTAATTGTGGGATTAGATTTAAGAAAACCTAAAATATTTGGGGATTTCAATATTGATAATGTTACAGGAGTCGTAAATTATTTAATAGGACAAAAGAATATTGATGAAGTAATTCAAAAAACCCACATACCTTATCTAGATTTAATTTCATCGGGGCCAATTCCACCGAATCCAGCAGAACTTTTAATGAGTGATGCAATGAGACAGATGATAGATGAATTAAAAACAAAATATGATTATATTATTCTAGATACACCTCCTGTTGGATTGGTTTCTGATGCTCTAGAATTAGCACATTATTGCGACGCTACTTTATATGTTACCAGACAAGGATATACTAAAAAAGGCATGTTAGGGGTAGTTAACGAAAAACATAAAAGAGGAGAGTTACATAATATAAGTATTTTGTTAAATGGTTTTCAAAATAAAGCAAAATATGGTTATGGTTATGGTTACGGCTATGGTTATGGTTATGGAACTTATGGAGAAGCATATTTAGAAGATGTTAGAGAACCAAGTTTTTTCCAAAAAATGATGACAAAATGGAAGAAAAAATAAAAATATTAATCACAGGTGGAGCTGGATTTATTGGTTCTAATTTAACGGAATATTTTTTAAGTAAAAATTTTCAGGTTGTATGTCTTGATAATTTTTCAACGGGTCATCGTTACAATATTGAAACTTTTTTAAATAATTCAAATTTTGAATTAATAGAAGGCGATATTCGAGAATTTAATGTTTGTAAGCAAGCGGTTGCTGGTGTAACTTATGTATTGCATCAGGCGGCTTTAGGTAGCGTGCCACGTTCAATAAACGATCCCATTACTACTAATGAGGTAAATATATCGGGGTTTTTAAACATGTTAGTGGCATCAAAAGAAGCTCAAGTTAAAAGATTCATATATGCTGCAAGTTCGTCAACATACGGAGATTCTGAAGAGTTACCAAAAGTGGAAGATAGAATTGGTAAACCATTATCTCCTTATGCCATTACTAAATATGTAAACGAACTTTATGCAGATATTTTTAGTAAAACATACGGATTAGAAACCATAGGCTTACGTTATTTTAATGTTTTTGGAAGAAAGCAAGATCCAAACGGAGCTTATGCAGCTGTAATTCCAAAGTTTGTAATGCAGTTCATGAATTACGAAAGTCCAGTAATTAATGGAGATGGAAACTTTTCAAGAGATTTTACTTATATAGATAATGTAATACAAATGAATGAATTGGCCATGTTAACCGAGAATAAACAAGCCATAAATACAGTATACAATACCGCTTTTGGAGATCGAACAACTTTAAATGATTTGGTTAAAAGTTTAAAAGAGTATTTGTCTGCATTTGATGCTAAAATAGCCGATGTTGAAGTAATTCATGGACCAAACAGAGTGGGAGATATTCCTCATTCTTTAGCAAGTATAGAAAAAGCAAAAGAGTTATTAAATTATAAACCTAAATATTCAATGCAAGAAGGGCTTAAAGAAGCTGTTCTATGGTATTGGAACAATTTGAAATAGAATGATTACAAAAATTTGTTGTATCGGAGCAGGATATGTTGGTGGCCCAACAATGGCAGTAATTGCACAAAAATGTCCTTATATAAAAGTTACCGTTGTAGATTTAAATCAAGACAGAATTAACGCTTGGAATGACGAAGATTTGTCAAAACTTCCCGTTTATGAACCAGGATTAGATGCTGTAGTTGCTGAAGCTAGAGGAAGGAATTTGTTTTTTTCTACTGATGTTGATAAAGCAATAGACGAAGCAGATATGATTTTTATTTCGGTTAATACACCTACAAAAACTTATGGTGTTGGTAAAGGTATGGCGGCCGATTTAAAATACATTGAGCTTTGTGCAAGACAAATTGCTCGCGTAGCAAAAACTGATAAAATTGTGGTTGAAAAATCTA
>JACXVH010000073.1 GCA_014763515.1 Flavobacteriaceae bacterium | reverse complement strand
TCTGGAGAAGATTTATGGGAAAAAGCACCAAAGACAAATGGTTATGTACAGCATTTTTACATCATGGAAGATGGAATTTTATTTGGTTTGTTTGAAGGAGGAATAAACAAGATTTCTTTTGATGGAACACCTCTATTTAAAAAACCTCTTAAAACAGGAGAGAATATAATGGTAATGGCTGAAACACCTCAAGGTCTAATCTATATTACAGGTGAAGATGCAAATATTGTAAATTTGAGTACGGGAGAAACAGTTTGGGCAAAACCTTTGAAATATAGAAAAGCAACATCAGTAGCTTCAACTTTCGATGCTAAAAACAACAAATATTTAATTGTTGCCGATGGTAAAATAAAAACAATTGATGCAAATTCTGGAGATGTTGCTGATTTTGCTAACTGTAATTTTGAAGAGAAAGAAGATCCCAATACCATGCAAATTAGAAACGGAGGTATATTCCTTTCTTCTAGTCAAAACATGGCTATGTACGATTTTAATGGTTCAGAAAGCTATAAAGTATATCATAAATCGCCAGGAAGAAGTACATTCGGCAAGATTATGGGAGGTGTAATGGCGGTAGCGTCAACAACTATGGCGGTTTCTATGAGTGCTGTTGCAGGAGCAAATCGTACTGGTTTTGGTAGTATGAATGATTTGGATTCTTATAACGATTATGGGAAAGAGGCTAAACGTGCTGCCGATATGTTTTCAGGAATCGCAGGCGCTTCTTTCGATTATTTATCTAAAAGATTTAAAGCAACTTCAGCAACAGAAAATGCTCAGTTTATACTAACAAAATTAGACAATGGAGTTGGACTTGTAAAAGTTAATAAAGATACTGGTAATGTAGATAAAGAAATTATTCTTAATGACAAAAAACCAGAATATGAAGTAGATGAAACTGGCGGATACTTGTTTTACAAAGCGAATGACAAAACAATCTATACATATAATTTAAACAAATAGTTTTCATAGTAATTACAATAGTTATAGATGGTTTGGGGCTTGCAATTTTGCAAGTATTAAAATAGGGCAATTGCCCTATTTTTTTTGTATAGTCATTTTTAGAGATTTGAAAAAAAGATATTATGAAACAATTTTTCAGTGTTTGTTTGCTATTATTAGTAACTATTATTTATGCTCAACAACCAGAAATTTCCTATAAAGATTTAGGGTTTACCAAGAAAATAAAAAAAGTCGAAACTTTTACCTATTCCATGGAAGATAAAATGGTAATAGATAGGTCGAGTGATAGTTATATTTTTGATGAAAATGGCAATATTACAAATCATGAATATCATGTTTACGGAAAATATGCTAGTTCAACATATGAAAATTCAACGTATGAAAATGGACTTCTTGTAAAAAGAGAAATTTTGGTAAAAGACAGACCAAATTTCAATGCAATAATTACATTTCAATATGATAAAAATAAAAACCTAATCAAAAAAACCTATCAGTCAAAACTATATAAAAACGATTTTATTTTTTCATACAATAATAAAAATCAACTATTTGAAATAAAAGGCATTTATGCTAATAATTATTCGGTTGAAAAGTTTTATTATCAAAAGGAAAGATTAGTAAAATCAATTAATCAATATTTTTCTAAAGATAGTATCCAGTCAGAAACTATAAAATTGTATATTCATGATGAAGTGGTTATAGAATGTAATCCAAAAAACAAACTTTTTATAGCTTATTTGAATCAAGATTTACAAAATATGGTTTTAAAAATGAATTATCCTGAACCAATTCAAAACTTAAATGGTATTGAAACAGAAATTACATTTGAAGAATTATCGGTTTTTAAATTAAAAGAGGGTTTACTAAATGATCGAAACAAACCTTTTCGATTAATTGAAGCAAATGAAGTAAAAAAACAAAATGAACATAAAGATTGGATTGCTCAAGCTGGAGTATATTTTAGGCATAAGAAAAATGAAAATTATTATTCATTTAGAAAAATCACCTATGCTGATGGGTCAGTAAGTGGTTCAACAGATTTTGATATATTTACAGTAAATGAACTAAATTCTAAACTACATGAATAAAAAAATAATTTATTTATTTTATTTAGTAATTCTGTCACTTTTTTGTTCCAATGTTTCCCAACCTGGAATTTACAACGCGGGCGGAACCGCTTTTACTATGTTATTTCCACAAGATTCGTTGACTTATAAAAAAGTTCAAATGCAAGAAGAAGCGATTTATATCCAACTTTACAAAGGTTTTGCTGTGGTTAAAGGGAAATATAAAATGGTAAATACTACTTCTGAAAAATTGAATTTTACTATGGGATATCCCATAAATGGAATATACAACGGAGGTGAAGTAGATTTAAACCAAGTACAATTAGATTCTCTATATAAATTTAAGATTAAAGCAAATGGAAACGAATTACCAATTAACCAAATGCAAATTGGTGATTCTGGTAATGCAAGGACTTTTCAAAATGAAAATTGGTTAACCTGGTTTGTAGATTTTAATCCTAATGAGAATAAAGAAATCGAAGTTTATTTTTTAGTAAATACCAATGAAGCTGGAATCACAAAAGGATATTCAAGAGAACAAAAAAATGCATTTATCTATTTACTAGAATCGGGAAGTGTTTGGAAACAACCTATAGAGAAAGGAACATTTAGCATTGAATTAAAAGAAGGTTTGAAGGTTGAAGATATTGCTGGAATTTCTTCTCATTTTAATTTTAAAGTCAATGAAAAAGAAAATATTTTAATAGGATCTAAAACTAATTTTTCGCCCACTCCAAATGATAATTTAATTGTTACGTATGGAGAAACCATTTCAAATTTTGATTTTCCATTTTATTTAGAACAATCAGATATCTTATTTGAGGAGATAGAGATTTTTTCAAAACAAGATAATCATGGAGTTTTACATTCATTTGAAGCTAAAAACCCTTATGAAGTTAAAACTGATTTTTGGTCTTTTCTACCAGGATTAATAATTGTTTTAGGTATAGCGGCACCTTTTTTAATTATTAGTATAATAGTATTTATTGTTGTTAAGTTGGTACGAAAAAGAAAATAAATCAATTTCTAAGACATAGTGTTAAATACGGCAATTGCCGTATTTTTTTTTAATGAATGTTAAACTAGTTTTATACTCAATTAAAAAAATAATAAAAATGAAAAATTTTGTTCAATTAGTGTTTTTAGTTTTTACTTCAATTTGTTTTTCTCAACAAAATTTTGGAAATCAAGCAGGTAAAAAAGAAGTGAAAAAAGGCTTAATAAGTTTTGAAACTTTTACAGCCGATAACGGTGATGTTTCTTATGGTTTTAGAATGAATGGTTTAATAGTTGGACCTAATATGATTTTGCATTCTGATGGAAGAACGACATACGCAAACTATAATAAAGATCATCAAAAAGATGGAACAATAATTATTATGAATAAGCAACAAGGAACAATAGAACTATACACTTATAGAAAAGATAAAAAAGAAGGACCTGCTTTTAAAATGGCAAATGGAAATATAGAGTGGAAAAAACAATTTGATAACGACAAAGAAGATCCCAATGGTTATAAAGCCAATGTGGTAGATTATGGTTATGGTCAAAATCCAAATGGATTTAATGGGTTTAATATGGAGAAATATGACAACGGTTCATATGCAATTGGCTATTTTTTATTTTCAAAAAAATCATTTCCAGCAATTCAAGTTTGGAAAGATGGAGCACAATATATGGGACAGCATATTCAAGGTTTAAGAAAAGAGTTTGGCGTATATTTTTATGATGATGGTAGCAAATATATAGGCTCTTGGCATAAAAATTATAAAGAAGGATTAGGATTTAAAATCGATAAAAACGGAAACATCATCGAGAAAGGTTATTATGAGGATAATGTAATTAAAACAGCTCTTTAGTTTTATGAAATCTTTTTTAGCTTCAATATTTTTATTCATTGTTTTCTGTTCTAATGCTCAGCCCAATAATTTTAATGACTATTATGCTGTTTTTATGGATGGCTACAACAATAAAAATCTTTCAAAAATGAAAGAAGGTAGTGAATTGTTAATGCTGAACTTTCCTGATGAATTTGCAGGATATTATCTAAATTCATATTACCATATTTGTTCTGGAAATTTAAAACAAGCACAAATTGAATCTAATAAAGCGCTTAATATTCAGCCTTTTTTGCCGTATTCCTATTATACCCAAGCCTATATTCACTTTATTAATAATAATGTAAGCGAAGCTGAAAAGAGTTTGACTTTTGCAGTTCAATTGAATACAGATAAAAATCCAGATGCGATTTTTAAAGATATGGATGTAATAGGCTATTTCCTGAGTAAAGATATTTCGTCTTTAAAAGGAAAATACACCAAAATATTTCATACACACAATAATCCAGATTTAGCCTTACAATTTGATCAATGTTTTAATGGAGCAATCAAAGGAACTCCTTGTGACAAAATAGATCATTTGGCTGCAAAATATAATACTTTTCAACCAGTAAATCCATTAATTACAAAATTAGTTCCATTAGTAAAAGCCACAAGTTTTTATACAAAAGGAAATATTAATGAAAGCAAAAAGCAATTCGAAACGTTTATTAATATATCTAAAAATGACAAAGCTTTATATTGGCAAAGTAGTTATGCTCACTGGTTTCTTTCAATACTAAAAAATAGTGGATATGATGAAAGAGGGGCGCTTTTAGAGATTAATTCGGCTTTAGAAGAGTACAAGAATTTAGGTTTTCCATCTTATCAATTGGCAAACATGCAATTGCACAAAATTCATGTTCTAGGTAATTTTGGCGATAAAGAACAAGAAAAACTTCAAATAGCATTTCAGTTAGAGCAAACAGCAAATAGTTTAAATAATAATTATTACAAAGCGAAAGCTTATAATTCTATTGGAGCTTACTATTTGATGAGTGGCGCACAATCTGAAATGAGTAAAAGTGGTGAATATTTAACAAAAGCATACAATTTAGCTAAAAATGTAAATGATGTTAATTTAACGAGAGAAGTTAATTCAAATTACATAATTATAAAAGCAAGACAAGGTTTGTATTCAGATGCGCAACGAATTACTGAAGAAACTGCGCAAGGATATATTAAAGATAAAATTTTTGATCAAGCTCAAAATTTGTATAATAATTTAGGGTTTATTTATTACAATCGAAAAGATTATGGAAATGCCATTATTCAGTTTGAAAAAAGTATTGCACTTGCCGAAAAAGTAAAAAGCAATCTTAATGCGAAACAAAAGTTAGAATACATGAATGATATTTCTGGAGTTTACACAGGTTTAATTATGAGCTATAAGCAAACTAACAATATCCAAAAATTATTTCAACTACAAGAGCAAAGTAGAAGTGGTTATTTAAAAGAGCAGCTAAATTCAAATGCATCAATTGCTTCCATTTCTGATGCTCAAAAACTATTGAAACAAGATGAGGTCTTATTAACTTATACCATTGGCGAACCTGGCGAAGTAATAATAACTGCAATTACTAAAGATAAAGCGGAAATTAGATATAATTATCCTATAAATGAATTACTACGGTTAAAGAAAACTTACACGAATAGAGTAAAAAAAATTCCTGCTAAACTTAATCCGTACATGAACGATTTACAAGTAGATTATCAAGACGGACAATTAGTAAGATATGCAACAAAAGAAGCTGCTTATAAAAAAGAAGATTTTGTTACACTTGTGGAGTGGACGCGTCAATTATTAGAATCGGCTAATCCGCAATTGCAAAATGTACAAAACGATTTTCTACATTTTTGGTACGATTTAACACTACAGCCTGTTCAAGATATTTTAGTAAAATATCCTAAAGTAATTATTAGTTCATCTTCAGAATTAAATTATTTACCATTTGAAGCGTTTTTATCACCTAAGAATCAATATTTTGTTTCTTCGCACGATGTTCGATACATTCCTAATACAACTATTTGGAAAATTATTGCCAACAGAAATTATGCAACTAACAGAAAATCGGTTTTAGCATTTGGTGGAGCAAAATATCAGCCCTCTGGAAATGTAAAACCAACAGTTAGAGGAATTGAAGATTTTTATAAAGTTTCCGATGCGGTAAACCAAAAAATAAATCAAGGCATTTACAACTTTAAACCCGAATTAGAAGCACTAGGTTTTGGTGGTGCAAATTATTTAGAAGGAACTTTAAAGGAAGTAGAATTTGTAGGAACACTTTCTAGTGATATTAAAGTTTATAAAGGTTTAGATATGAGCGAAAGTAACTTTAAAAAAGCAAATGCTTTTGGTGAATTAAAACAGTACAAAAACCTTCTAATTTCCACTCACGGATTTACAAGTGATATTATTCCGGAGTTTAGTGGTGTAATGTTTTCCCAACCTAATGGTGGCGACGGAAGAGAAGATACTTTTTTATTGGTTCCAGAAATAGCGAAATTAAATTTAAATGCCGATTTGGTTATTCTAAGTGCTTGTGATACAGGAATTGGTAAGTTGTATGGAGGAGAAGGAATAAACGGATTAAATTCGGCGTTTTTAGTAGCTGGCTCAAATGCAACAATGTTGTCTTTATGGCCAGTAAGCGATGCTGGAACAGCTTTAACCATGCAAAATTTGTTTAAAAAAGTAGTGCAACAAAATGGTAATACTACCGAAACTTTAAATCAAATTAAACGCTCGTTTATAAATGGCGATTTTGGCGAAGCATACAAACATCCACAATTTTGGGCACCATTTCTTTATAATGGGCGATAAAATTGGAATTCATTTATTTTTTACTGATTGTCCGTTTGTTGTCATAATCCTGTAATGTTAGCAATTACAAGCCTATCGAAGAGTTTTTCTTCAAAATATCTTCTATTTAACTTAT